>JBFZAD010000089.1:0-3379 GCA_041309125.1 Candidatus Omnitrophota bacterium | reverse complement strand
TCTCTTCTTTTGCCTGGCGTTCTTTTTCAGCCTGCTTGTCAACCTTCCTTGCGCCAGGCTTCTCTTCTGATAAAATCCTGCTCTCTAGCTCTTGACGAGCGAGTCGCTCATCCGTAAGTTGTTTTTCTAATTCACTCTTATTCTGGCGTTCTTGCTCAAGCTGCTCTTCTGCGACTGTTCGTAACTGCTCTCCTTTTCCAAGTTGCTTTTGAAGATCTGCTTTGGATTGTATTTCTTGTTCAAACTGCTTTTGAAGTATATCTTTATCTTGGCGAAGCTGTTGAAGTTGTAATTCTAATCCAGTTTTAGACTTTAACTCTTGCTCAAGCTGGCTCTTAAGCCCTTCTTTTTCCTGTCGTTCTTTCTCAGTCACCTCAAAAGAAACCTTTTCTTTTTCCTTTTTTGCTTTCTCAAATTTTCCTGTCCACTGAGAAAGAAAAGATTCTTTTTTTGGCTCTGATTTCTTTGTTCCAATCTTATTTAATTCATCAATCAGAAAATAATTCAAACCGGAGATCCTTGAAAATAATTCCTTTCCCTGACTGCCTCCATCGCTACTTAAAAGCTTCACGCTATATCCTGAAAGCTCAATCACATCAGATGTCTTTATTTTTTTTAATGCCTCTTGTATATTCGGATCTGCTGCCAAAAAGAAATAAACAATGCTATCATTAATTATTGACTGCGCTGCTTCATCAACTTCTTTCAGCTTACCCTTATCTTCCTGGATGTCAAGTTTCTCTCCTCTAAATATCTTTTTAACCATCTCTAAGACTTCTTTGTCTTTGGGTATTTTTGAAGACGAGACTATTTGAAAACTACCACAGTAAATATCCTTACTTAAATCAACCTCTTCTCTTTTGGGGTCATTTACAACATAGAAATTTTCATTTTTTATTTTTTGCTGGAGACTATAGATGTATTGAACCGAGCCATAAGTGACGTGGATTTCCTTGCCAATAACCTTGACAGAGCTATCGGCATAAATGCAGGCAGGAGTTAAGAATATTAGGCTGAATATCAAACTTATTATAAAAAATACCATAAGATTATTTTTGCTTTTATGCATTTTGGATAATCTATAAGAATATTTTTCAAATAAACTAAATAGGCTGCTTATGATGATATTTCCTTAAGCGCCCTTAATACTGCCTCATAATCTGGAGGGGTACTTATTTCTTTTACTACCTGAGAATACTTAACTATATCATTTTTATCAATAATAAAGAGTGCCCTTGCCAGCAAACGTAACTCACTTATAAGCACACCATAATTAATACCGAAATTAGCTTTGCGGTGATCAGAAAAAGCTTTAACCTTTTTTATATTAAATTCACTGCAAAATCTTTTTTGTGCAAAGGGCAAATCCATGCTTATAAAGATAATAACTACATCCTTAGATATTTTTGTTGCTTCATCGTTAAAACGCTTAATCTGCAGGTCACAGACAGGGGTATCTAAAGAAGGAACCGAGGCAATGAGCTTAATCTTGCCTTTAAAATCCATAAGGCCTACATCTTTTAGATCCTGCGACAGGACTTTAAAATCAGGCGCGGCTTGATTGACCTCTATCTTATCACCTATCAAGGTCAATGCCTCCCCTTTTATAGTTACTTCGCCCTTACGCTCCATTTTCCGCTCCATTTTCGAATCTCCTTTACTTAAAAATTTTCAGCAAGAAGCTCATAATAAGCTTGAGGGTGTTTACAGGCAGGACACTCCTTTGGAGCCTCTTCTGCTTCTATTACATAGCCACAGTTTATGCAATGCCACTTAACAGACTTTTTCTTTTTAAATACCTCTGAATTTGCTATGTTGTTTATAAGTTTTCTATAACGTGATTCGTGGAACTTTTCTACCTTTGCAATCTGCTCAAAAGAACGGGCAACTTCAGGAAATCCTTCATCCTTGGCAGTCTTACTAAAATCCTGATAAAGCACGGTCCACTCCATGTTCTCGCCGGCCGCAGCCTCCATAAGATTACTTTTTGTATCTTTAATTGCTCCGGCAGGATACGAAGCAGTTATTTCCAAATCCCCTCCTTCGAGATATTTAAAAAATACCTTGGCATGTTCTTTTTCATTCTCTGCAGTCTCTGTAAATATATTACAGATCTGCTCAAAGCCCTCTTTTTTCGCTGCACTTGCAAAGTAAGTGTATCTATTTCTTGCCTGAGATTCCCCTGCGAATGCCTTTAGTAAATTCTGCTCTGTCTTTGTACCCTTTATTGACTTTGCCATTATGGCTTCCTCCTGTCTTGTAATTTTTCCATTGGTTTTCCACAACAGACAAGCTCTCCACCCCCAACCTTTGTAACAATAACCTCATTACCGCAAACATTACATTTATACCTCTCTCCCTTTTCTTTAACAGCCATTTCTATGCCTCCGCTTTAAAGATATTTTAATTTTGTTAAGCTCATATATTATAACAAAAAAAATGCAAAAGGCAAACAAAAAGCCCGCAACTTTTAAATTACGGGCTTGCAGTAAAATCAATGATTGTAATTTATTTTGGTTTTTTCTTACAACCACATGTCTTACACATTTTATCCTCCAGGATTATATATATAATAAATATATACCAAAAAATATAATTTGTCAATTAGTTAAAATAAATTTGAAAAACTTACATTTTTATAGTATACTTCTTCTGACTTAATTATCCTGCCTTTAAAGGTTATTTCCAAAAATAGACAACACTTAAGAAAAAATCTAATAATAGTGTAATTAATAAGGAGATTTGATAATATGAAACTTAAAAGTATGTTTGCCACTTTTTTCCTAATTGGTACTATTTTTTGTGCTAATAATTGTTTTGCTGGTTTAATCTATCAGGATTTTGAACTTAGCAATGGCTCTGATATTTACGGTTGGACATGGGATGCCACACAGGTAAGATTATCAAATGGTTCGGAACCAGTTCATTCTGGAAGCTCGTCTTGGAGAGTGCAATCCTCTATCTATTGGAATGGCACAGGCATACAATCACAGAACAATCGCTGGCACTTCAATGCAACTCCAACAAGAAATGACCGATTAGTCTTTTATATCTACGCACAACCTTCAAATAGCAGCAATAATAATGTTGGAGTGAAATTCTTTGATCATGGCAATTACAATACTTCAGGTTTTGAGGTCTGGACTACAAGAACTGCGAAGCGCAATAATTGGACAGAGCTCTATATCCTATTTAGCCAGTTACCTTCTGATTTCAATCTCCTTGATATTGACAAAATAGAATTTACTAACTATTGGCCAGGTGTTTATTATATAGATGATATTGCCGTTATAAGAGGCGACAGGGTTTATCAAGCATTTGAGCCGGAACTTAGAAGCGGCTCTACATCAAATGAATATGGTTGGAAATGGAATTCTTT
>JBFZAD010000088.1:0-3554 GCA_041309125.1 Candidatus Omnitrophota bacterium | reverse complement strand
CTGCATTGAAAATTGCCCAGAAAAAAATGTCAGAGTTAACTGATGAGATATTACAAACTGCCAAGGAGTACTGCCGTCTAGGATATGTATATGCGCAGGAAAAAGATTATCCTAAGGCAATATCATTCTATAAGAAGGCGCTAGCGCTTAATCCAGATGATAAGGACGCGCATTTTAACCTGGGATATATCTATGAAGAAATAAAAGATTTCAGCTCTGCTATCAGAGAATATAAAAAAGTGGTGGAGATAGATCCAGAAGATAAAGAGGCATATTATAATCTTGCATCAATTTATAGCAGAATAAAAAATGATAGAGAGAAGACCATTTTCTACTATAGTGAGTATCTGAGATTAGAAGATTCAACAGGGCAAGAAAATAATAAATAGGCGGATGATGAATGGCGTTAGGTAAAATTATTCAGAAAAAAGTAAGACATTCCATAGGTATAGACATAGGGACATCAAGCTTAAAAATAATAGGCGTTAGGCAAATTCCTAAGTCTCTAGAATTTGATATAATTGAAGGTGCTTATTCTTCGATAGAGAATGATTCCCTTCAAAATACTAAAAAATACTTAGAAAGTCTAATTTCCACTTTAGGCATCGCTAGGGGCAGCGAGGTTATAGTCAATGTTCCTAATAATTCCGTAATTACAAGGTATATTATGATGCCGAAAATGAGGAATGAGGAATTAAGAAAGGCGATAAACTTTGAATTGGAGAAGTATATTTCATTTGATACCCAAGATGCCATATATGACTTTCAGATACTAGAAGAAAATTCCCAAGAACAGGCTAAGAGTATAAGGGTTTTATTGATTATAACACGTAAGGATACGGTTCTTGAACGTGTAAAAATATTAGATGAGATAGGCCTGAACTTAAAGGTGGTAAGCATTAATTCGATCGCTTTAAAGAATGTTTTTACGGTGAATTATCCAGAAAAGACAAAGCTAAATATTGCCCTTGTTGATATTGGCGCAAAGCTAACGAGTATTCATATCCTGAAAAACGGCCTATCAAATTTTATGCGTGATGTTTTAATAGGTGGAGATGATATAACAACAATTATTTCTGAGAAATTAGATCTAAATAAACCAGATGCTGAGAGTTTCAAGCTAGGTGGCTCTACAGATAATATCCAAAAATATAATGAGATTATAATGCCTGTGTTCTCAAGCATATTGAATGAATTATACCTTTCGTTTGACTACTATGAGAGCCAGTTTGAAAAGAAGATAGATGAGTTGTATTTGGCTGGCGGCAGTTCCTTGTTGTCAGGCCTAAGAGAGTATCTTGAGAAATCATTAGGCATCAAAGTCTTCTTGTTAGATCCATTTATCAAAATCCGCGGTAAGGATTTACTGCAAACCAAATCAAATATAGACCCAAATATGTTTGCAGTCACAATTGGCCTTGCTTTAGAGGATTACTTTTAAACCCGAATTCATAAGGCGATTAAAGATTATTTTTAAAATTTTATGAAATTATATTTCAATAGTCGAGATGGTTTTACTTTGGCAGAGGTGATGATTGCAATTATCATTTTTTGTTTCATTAGTGCTACTTTCGCTTTTTTTATATTAACTGTATCGAAGCAAGAGGCAATAGCTGATGTTGCTCAGATTGCCATGAATGCTGCCCAAGGGCAGATAGAAAAAATAAGGAACCTAGTTGATCCGGACAATCCTGGAGAAAAGATCTCATTTGATAACATACTTAACGCATATAATACTCACACATTTACAATATTAAATGCAGATGGCGCAGTTGACTCAAGATTTCAAGGCGCTATTATAGTGACACAGTTAAATGCCGACCCCTTGGTTTATAGAATACAGATAACTATCACAGCTGCTTCAAGCCGAATAGGAGTTCAGACGTATTCTTTTAATACTAGCATTGCTGATGTAGGAGCATCATTTTAATTTTTCTAGGTCCACTAATATGCCTTTCCTTAACTTTTATAAAATGAAGATTACTATAAAAAATGGCCTTACTATGGTAGAGGTTCTATGCGCTACGGTAATTATTTTAGTCATATCTTTCATAATTTTTGAAACACTAATTATTCAAGAAAGCTCCTTATACCGAAGTGTAAGTAGGGGGATAATGCTTAGAGAGATTTCAAGCGCAATGGAATTAATGAAAAAAGAGTTGCTTCTAACTTGCAAAGGCACAGCTTGTGATAAAGATATTACCAATAATAATACGACAATATTATTTCAAATTCCTGTTTCAAATGGGGTGATACAACATGATCCTGCTACTGGTAGGTTGCGATGGGGGGCAGATAATGCCAATGGAGTTTTTAATCCTTCATACTTCATCAGATATAAAGTTAATAGTGGAAAGCTAGAAAGGGATATCCTTGATGCAGCTAGGATTCCGGTTGCTAATACTAACCGCGTGCTGGCTAATGAGATAGAAAATGTAACTTTTGCTTGTGATACTCCTACCCCAACTGCTTCCAATGCTATAGATATCAATATTATTGGTAGGTCTACCTCCAAATTCAAGAAATCAGATGTTTCTAGGATTGCCTTAAGCGCAACGGTAAGGCTTCGAAACTAGATTTTTTGAGTATTTTTACTTATTGATAATAATATATTTATAATATATATTATTAATAGGAGCTAGTAAACAGAAAATTAGGTGAGCCTAAAACAAAAGAGTTATATATGAAAAAATATTCCAAAAGAGGAATTGCATTAATATTTGTAACATTATTCGCCGTTCCTTTAGTAATTCTATTGCCAGTGCAATATTTCGTTTCAGTCAATACTACTATTGATACCCGTAATAAAATGAATAGATTGCAGGCTTTTTATAATGCAGAGGCAGGTATCAATCATATATACGCTGAGCTTGCAAATAAGGGTTGGAGTTTTTTTACGCATAGGCTTACTTCAGCAGGGTTTGTGGTAGACTCAGTTAATCTTGAAGATTTAGCTATGGGAACTGCAAGGATTTCATCGAATTTTTATGAGGCGAATGATGGAAGTTTTCAAGTTAGAAGTTATCCCGATCCCAGTAATCCGAATATTACAGTAATACATTCGAAAGGCAGAGTATCTACGGGAGCCGGTTTAACAACTGAAAGAACATTGGAATTGAGGCTAGGGCGAAGGGCTATGTTTGATTACATGTTTTTTTTCGCCACGGGAGATAGAATTTTTAATAAAGGTATTTTTGACGGAAGCGGAGCAGGTAAAGGGATACATGTAAAAGGAAATATTATCTTTGATAACTACTTCAATGTTTTCTTCCCGAGCAATAACAGGGCGCCTGAATTCAGAAATCTTACAGGGCTTGAAGCAGAAGGATTTTTTAGGTACAACAAGTCCCAGTATCCAAATCCTAGTACCTTTGGGAGTAATCCTGATTTAAGTTTTGATTTTAATACGACAGGGGTCTGGGAGGCTGTCATTCCACATTTATTGTATAATTGGGGAGGCAGCCAATGGCAGGGTTATGAAGGCCACTTTGCAGGAGAAGAAGGCCATAAGGCCGGAACAATTCAGTATAATACTTTGATAAATGGCCAAGAGA
>JBFZAD010000087.1:0-8662 GCA_041309125.1 Candidatus Omnitrophota bacterium | reverse complement strand
TTATTACAGTAGAAGAAGCAAAGACAACCGCCACAACATTAGAGGTAGTTGAAGGAATGCAGTTTGACCAAGGTTATCTCTCGCCATATTTTTGCACAGATATGGAGAGGATGGAAGTAGTTCTTGAGGATCCGCTTATTCTCATTCATGAGAAAAAGATATCTTCATTAAAGGATTTACTTCCTTTATTAGAGAAGATTGCCCGAACAGGAAAGCCACTACTAATTATCGCAGAAGAAGTAGAAGGTGAGGCGTTAGCCACATTGGTTGTTAACAAAATTCGCGGAACACTCGCTTGCTGTGCAGTTAAGGCACCTGGCTATGGTGATAGAAGAAAGGCAATGCTTGATGATATAGCAACTCTTACCGGAGCGCCAAAAGCAATCACTGAAGATTTGGGGATAAAGCTGGAAAATATTGATATCGATGATTTAGGAAGGGCTAAGAAGGTTAAGATCGATAAGGATAACACAACTATAGTTGAAGGCGCAGGCAAGACTCAGGCAGTCAATGGTAGAATAGCACAGATAAGAAAACAGATCGAAGATACTGATTCTGACTATGATAAAGAGAAATTGCAGGAGCGCTTAGCAAAATTAGCTGGCGGAGTTGCAGTCATCAATGTTGGATCGGCAACAGAGACAGAGATGAAAGAGAAAAAGGCTCGCGTTGAAGATGCGCTTCATGCAACAAGGGCAGCTGTTGAAGAAGGCATAGTTCCTGGTGGTGGAGTAAGCTTACTGCGTACAATTCCTGCATTAGATAAGCTAAAGCTATCAGAAGATGAAAGAGTTGGCCTTGAGATTATAAAGAGAGCTCTGGAAGAGCCAATCAGGCAGTTAGCAAATAATGCCGGATTAGAGGGTTCTGTTGTTGTTCAGAGGATAAAGTCTGAAAAGACCAATATTGGTTATGATGTGTCAAAAGATGAATATGTTGACATGATTGATGCAGGCATAATCGATCCTACAAAGGTTGCAAGGACTGCGTTACAAAATGCAGCAAGTATCGCAGGGCTGTTATTGACAACAGAGGCATTAATTACCGATCTACCTGAAAAAGATAAACCAGCAATGCCACCCATGCCACCAGGTGGTGGTTACGGCGGCGGTGGAATGTATTAAAAAAGTAAAAAGTAAAAAGGCAAAAGGTAAAAGTAGAAGTAAAAAGGCAAAAGGGTGGAGGAAAAACTTCACCCTTTTGTTTTTATAGTTACAAAATAATCATTGACAAAGAAGGTTTTTTATAGTAAAATCTGTCAACTTATTTTCTGTTTCTGTTCAGAATTGCTTTAAGATTATAAATGTTTGTTATATAATAAGTTAGATAAAGGAGCAATAAGATGGCTGAGTGGATTGGAATAAATAAAAGGGCACGAAGGTGCTATGGTTTTGATGAGATTGCATTAGTGCCTAGGATGTTGACAATTAATCCCAATGAAGTAGATACCTCTTGTGTTATCGGAGGGCATAAACTTAGGATACCAATAATTGCCGCAGCCATGGATGGAGTTGTAGATGTAAAATTTGCAGTAGAAATGAGTAAATTAGGAGGCCTTGCAGTATTAAATCTTGATGGAATACAGACGCGGTATGAATCTCCAGGAGAGGTTTTAGGCAAAATTGCCAAGGCTACTGCTGGAAAGGCTACAAAATTAGTTCAGGATATCTACACAAAGCCCATTAAAGAAAAGCTAATCATAAAAAGGATCAGGGAGATTAAGGATAAAAAGGGTTTAGCAGCTGTCAGTTGTATTCCGCAGCATGCAGAAAGATTTAGCAAAGTAGCACAGGATGCTGGTGCTGATATTTTTGTAGTTCAATCTACTGTTACAAGCCCCAGGCATGTTTCATCTGAATACAAGGTGCTTAATCTAGAAAGGTTTTGTAAAGAGACTAAGATACCAGTTATTATTGGAAATTGTGTGACCTATGAAGTCACTTTAGAATTACTAGCTACAGGAGCTTCTGGACTGCTTATAGGCATTGGACCGGGGGCAGCCTGCACAACAAGGGGCGTATTAGGCATAGGAGTCCCACAAGTAACTGCAACGGTTGATGCTGCTAGTGCAAGAGATTATTATTATAAGCGAACTGGAAAATATGTTGCAATCATAACTGATGGTGGAATGAGAATTGGGGGAGAGATCTGTAAGGCATTTGCATGCGGCTCAGATGCAGTTATGGTTGGTTCTGCCTTTGCAAGGGCAAAAGAGGCACCAGGAAGAGGATATCACTGGGGCATGGCTACTTCTCATGTAAATCTTCCCAGGGGCACAAGGATATATGTTGGCACAAGCGGAAGCTTAGCGCAGATACTCTTTGGGCCGGCAATGGTTGATGATGGTTCTCAGAATTTAATGGGCGCCTTGGCAACTTCAATGGGTTGTTTGGGTGCTAAAAATTTAAAAGAGATGCATGATGTAGAAATAATAATTGCGCCATCTATACAAACTGAAGGAAAGATATTTCAGGCTGTACAGCGCGTTGGGATGGGCAAATAGATGCCAAGCAAAGATCTAGTCCTGATACTTGATTTTGGTTCACAGTACACGCAATTAATAGCTCGCCGAGTAAGAGAGTGTAAGGTCTTCAGCCAGATAGTACCCCACGATATACCTGCCAAAGATATAATCAAAATGAATGCAAAGGCCTTAATACTTTCCGGAGGGCCTGCAAGTGTTTATGAAAGAAAGGCGCCCTTGCCCGATAAAGACATATTTAAATTAGACATACCAATTTTAGGAATTTGTTATGGTATGCAGTTAATATGCGATATGTTTAAGGGGAAGGTAAAATATAGTCAGAAACAAGAATATGGCAAGACAGAACTTTTTATTGATGATAATTCTAATCTCCTTTATCAATTGCCGGCAAATATAACTTGCTGGATGAGCCATGCAGATACAATTAGTAAAATACCACCTGGCTTTAAGGTGCTTGCCCATACTCTTAATAATCCCCATGCAGCCATTTGTAATGCCAAAAAAAGAATTTTCGGTTTACAATTCCATCCTGAAGTGACTCACACCCAATATGGAAACCAGATAATCCAAAACTTCCTCTTTAAAACAGCCAGATGCGCCCCGCGTTGGGTGATGGATACATTTGTGCACAGTACAATCAATCAGATAAGAGAAACCGTTGGCACAAAAAAGATGGTCATATGTGGTCTAAGCGGAGGGGTTGATTCCTCTGTTACCGCAGCCCTTATTCATAAGGCAATTGGAAGCAGGCTCAAGTGTATATTTATCGACAATGGATTATTGCGTAGGAATGAGGCAAAGAATATAAAGAATATTTTCAAAGAAACAATGCATCTAAACTTAAGTTTTGTTGATGCAAGTAAACGATTCCTGACTAAGTTAAAAGGCATAACAGACCCTGAAGTAAAGCGTAAAATTATCGGAGAAGAGTTTGTCAGGGTATTTGAAGAAAGTGCAAAGAAGGTAAAGGAAGCTGAATTTCTGGCACAGGGGACACTTTATCCCGATGTAATAGAATCTAAAAAGTTTTCTGATTCGCCATCTGCAAAGATTAAAACGCACCACAACGTTGGTGGACTGCCTTTAAAAATGCATTTTAAACTTATTGAGCCGTTAAGAGATTTATTTAAAGATGAGGTAAGAGAGATAGGGAAATTTCTAAAGCTCCCTGAAGTTATAATCTTTCGCCAGCCATTTCCCGGGCCAGGTCTTGCCGTTAGGATCATCGGGGAGATTACTCAGGAAAGATTAGATTTATTAAGGGCAGCAGATGAAAAGGTGGTAGATATCATTCGTAAGCGCGGCCTATACGAACAGATATGGCAGTCATTTGCAGTATTATTGCCGATCAAGACTGTGGGAGTTATGGGGGATAAGCGCTCTTATGAAAATGTTGTAGCAATCCGCTGCGTAACAAGCAACGACGGAATGACTGCAGATTGGGTAAAGCTTCCGCCCGATATATTAGAAGAGATTTCTAACGTTATAATAAATGAAGTGCCTGGCATTAACCGCGTTGTGTATGACATAAGCTCTAAACCTCCCGCAACTATTGAGTGGGAATAACCTTTCTATAATATGTCACCATGTCACACGTCACCACGTAACCCGCATATTTAAAATATTACGTGTGACTTTGTGACCTTGTGTCTTGGTGACCCCTTGAATTACAAATAGCAATGATTACACATTCCGACTTTGTACACCTGCACGTCCACACCCAGTACAGCCTCCTAGATGGTGCTTGTAAAATTCCAGATTTACTAAATCTCGCCAGCCAATATAAGATGCCTGCCTTGGCAATCACAGATCACGGCAACATGTTTGGGGCTATTGATTTTTATCTACAGGCAATTGAGATGGGAATTAAGCCTATTATTGGCTGCGAGATCTATGTTGCGCCAACCAGCCGTTTTGATAAGTCTGTGCAGATCAATCAAGAGATGGCACATCTTGTTTTATTGGTCAAAGATGAGACCGGCTACAAGAATATTTTAAAATTAGTATCAGCAGCCTATCTAGAGGGTTTTTATTATAAGCCAAGGATAGATAAGGAAATTTTATCAGCTCATGCTGAAGGGCTTATAGGTTTGAGCTCATGTCTGCAGGGGGGTATATCCAAGTTCCTGAAGGCTGATAAAATAAATGATGCTATAAAAGAGGCAGATGAATACAATAAAATCTTTGGAAAAGGCAATTTTTATCTTGAGCTACAGGATAATGGTATTACAGAACAAAAACAAGTGAACAAAAAATTAATTAAGCTGTCAGAAGAGCTGGACATAGGGTTGGTTGCAACAAATGATGTGCACTATCTTACAAAAGAAACGGCATTTGCACATGAGGTGCTCTTGGGTATTCAGACTCAGACTACACTGCAGGATGAAAAAAGGATGCGTTTTGAAACCGAAGAATTTTATTTTAAAAGCCCCGAAGAAATGAAGGAGCTTTTTAAGGAAGTACCTAGTGCAATAAAAAATACCATCAGTATTGCAGAACGCTGCAATCTGGAGCTAAAGTTTAATCAGATACACCTTCCAAGGTATGATCCTCCTTCTGGCATCAGCAAGGAGGAATTTCTGGATAAATTATGCCAAGAGGCTCTTCCCCTGCGTTATCCCGAGTTAACCTCGGATATAACAGACAGGCTTACCCGTGAACTCAAGGTTATTAAAGATATGGGTTTTTTGAGCTATTTCTTGATTGTGTGGGATTTCATACATTATGCAAAAGAGAATAATATACCTGTTGGCCCAGGCAGAGGTTCTGCAGCAGGCAGCATTGTAAGTTATCTATTAGGGATAACTGACATTGATCCTTTAAAATACGGGCTTTTATTCGAGAGATTCTTAAATCCCCAAAGACTCAGCCTTCCTGATATTGACATAGATTTTTGTTACGAGCGCAGAAATGAGGTGATAGATTATGTTACCAATAAATATGGGAATAAAAATGTTGCCCAGATCATTACCTTTGGAACAATGCTTGCCCGTGCCGCAGTCAGAGATGTTGGAAGGGTTATGGGCATGAGCTATGCCGATGTAGATAGAATTGCCAAGATGATACCTCCGGATCCTAATATTAAATTAAAAGACGCCATTAAGCTGGAGCCGGAATTGGAAAAATTATATGAGAGTGATTCCAGGATTGCACAGCTTCTTAATATTGCATGTATTTTAGAGGGTCTTTCAAGGCATGCTTCAGTGCACGCAGCTGGAGTTGTTATTTCAGATAAGGAATTAACTGAATATGTACCGCTTTTTAGGGCATCAGATACCCAGATTACAACTGGTTACAGCATGGATATATTAGAAAAGATTGGTCTTCTTAAGATGGATTTTTTGGGGCTTAGGACTCTGACGGTAATCGATAAGGCCGTCAAGATTATAAAAAAGACAAAGGGTATTGATGTCAATATCGCAGCTATTGCTTTGGATGACTCAAATACATTTAAGCTTTTGGCAAAGGCTAACACCGTTGGAATATTCCAGGTAGAAAGTGCCGGCATGAGAGATTTATTAAGGAAACTTCAGGCAGAACGTTTTGAAGATTTAATCGCATTATTGGCGCTATACAGGCCAGGCCCTATCGGAAGCGGCATGCTCGATGATTTCATCCAAAGAAGGCACAAAAAGGTTTCTATTAATTATGAACATAAGGTATTAGAGGCTGTATTAAAGGAGACCTACGGAATATTTGTCTATCAAGAGCAGGTCATGCAGATCGCATACGGCTTGGCTGGATTCAGCATGGAACAAGCAGACCTCTTGAGAAGGGCAATGAGCAAGAAAAATCCCGAGGCAATGGAGAAACAAAGAGCAATTTTCATTGAGGGAGCAGTTAAAAATAAGGTAAAGAAGCCATCTGCAGAGAAAATATTTGACTTAATCGAATATTTTTCAGGATATGGCTTCAACAAGTCTCATTCCGCTGCCTATGCACTTATTTCCTACAGGACTGCCTATCTTAAGGCAAACTTTCCTACTGAATTTATGACTGCGCTACTGACCAGCGAACGTGATAACACCGATAAGATTGTTGAGTATGTCAGCGAATGCTCCAGAATGGGTATCACGGTCTTACCTCCTGATATTAATAAAAGCGAAGCAGAATTTAAATGCGATGGAGAAAGAAGTATACGATTCGGCCTCTTGGCAATCAAAAACGTCGGAACCACGGCCATAAATTCAATAATAAATGCCAGGGAAAATGGCGAGTTTAAATCTCTCAATGATATATGCGAAAGGGTTGACCTAAGGGTTGTTAATCATAAAGTATTGGAAAGCTTGATTAAATGCGGCTGCCTGGATAGCTTCGGCTTTAAAAGGGCACAATTAATGAATATTTTAGATAATTGTATAGAGAGATCTTCCAGTCTTCAACGGGAAAGAAGCAGGGGTCAATTATCTTTCTTTAATGATTATTCAGAAAATGTGTTCAAAGATACCGTTAATCTAATACCTAATATAAATGAGTGGCCAGAGCCACAAGTCCTAGCATTTGAAAAGGAGTTACTGGGATTTTATATCAGCGGTCACCCATTAGCAAAATACTCAAGGCAGATAAAGAGATTCCATTCTTTTACAACAAACGACCTCAAATCTTGTAGTGATGGACAAGAGGTTAAACTTGCAGGCCTGATATATAAGATCAAGCAGACAACTACCAGGAAAACTGGAGAGAAGATGGCAATACTCATGGTTGAGGATTTAGAGGGCTCAGTTGAAGTTTTGGTTTTTCCAAAGACATACAAGAAGGTGAATCAATACCTTCTGGATAGCAATGTGGTTTTTGTGGTGGGAAGGGTTGATTTAAAGGAAGAGATGCCAAAGATAATTGCCAATGATATGTTCATGGTAGATAATGCCTATGATCTTATTTCCTCTGTAAATATCGAATTATCAAATATTAGAGAGAATTTGTTCGATTCTCTTAAAAATACCATACTTTCTCACCCTGGAAAAACTCCTATATATCTACATATTTCAACTCCAAATAGGCCTAGGATTAGAATTGCAGCAGGTGAAGAACTCTTTGTGAATGTAAACGAAGATTTCCTAGATGATTTAGAGGGACTTTTAGGCGAAGAAAGCTTTGCCTTGAGATTTTAATTCATAAAGGCGCAGAATAAATTTTTCTTGACATCCTAACAAATTGATTGTATTATAGTTACGTTAATAATTTCCTTATTTACATACAAAAAGATAAGGAGGTATGCTAAATGACAAAAAAGGATATTATTCTAAAGATTTCAGATGACACTGGCATTAAGCAGATTGATGTAAAAAAGGTTGTACAGAAGACCTTTGACTGCATCATAGATGCCCTAGTGCGCAATGAAAAGGTAGAGTTAAGGAATTTTGGGGTATTTAAACTAAAACAGCGTCGAGCACGAACTGGCAGAAATCCACGTACAGGTCAAACCGTTCCAGTCCCACCGAGAAAGGTCGCCATCTTTAAGCCTGGTTTAGAAATGAAAAAGAAAATCAGATAAAGTTTATAACAGAGCCTGAATGTTGACGTTAGAATAAATAGTATAAAAAACTGCTTAAAACAATTCTAATCGGATTTTTTGCATATCTATATCAAAAATAATACTATATGTATAAAACAGTAAGAGGTACTCAAGATATTCTACCTCCAGAAAGCCATTTATGGCAGGAAATTGAAGATATGGCCATATCTGTGTTTGAAACATTTGGTTTTAGCCCAATAAGAACACCGATATTGGAGCAGGCCGGGCTTTTTAATCGCAGCTTGGGCACAAGTACTGAAATAGTTAAAAAACAGATGTTCACCATTAAGAAAGATGAAGACGATATAGTTCTAAGACCGGAAGGTACCGCTGGTATTGCCAGGGCATATCTAGAAAATCACTTAGACAAAAATGAGGGTTTTGTAAAGTATTACTATATCGGGCCAATGTTTCGGGCTGAAAGGCCGCAAAAAGCGAGGTTAAGGCAATTTTATCATATTGGAGCAGAGGCAATAGGAAGTATCAGCCCATATCTGGATTGCGAAATAATTATATTATTGAATAATATTTTACAGAGGCTTGACATATCTGATTACGTGATAAGATTAAATACCTTAGGTTGTAAAGACGATAAACATAAATTTTCAGTTATTTTAAGGGAAAGATTGAAGCCCTATCTTAAAGATTTGTGTCAGGATTGC
>JBFZAD010000086.1:0-6107 GCA_041309125.1 Candidatus Omnitrophota bacterium | reverse complement strand
GATCCAGTGCTTCAAATGACCGTCTGCTGTTATGAGGCCATTCGTCGTATGTAATGACTCCGTCGTTGTTGTAATCGAGCTCGTTAAATTGATCTAACCTCAAGCGTTGATCAAACTCACTAACGCTTAAATTACCGTTTTGATTCTGATCCAGAAGATTAAAATCCTGAATCGTACCGGTCCATTCGTCGCGCGAAATCACACCATTGTTGTTGTAATCGAGCTCACTAAATTGATCTAACCCCAAGCGTTGATCAAACTCACTAACGCTTAAATTACCGTTGCGATCCTGATCCAGACGATTAAAATTCTGAGTCGTACCGGTCCATTCGCCGCGCGAAATCACACCATTGTTGTTGCGATCTAATGAGCGAAATTTATCAGAAGAAACAAACTTACGATCTGCGTTCGACCTCACTTCATCGCCTGAGAGGACGCCATCACCATTCCAATCGTAGCGATTAAAAGACCTCTGCCATTCTTCACGGGTAATCTTGCCATCGTTATTCTGATCCATGCCCTGATATTTCATCACCATGCCTGCATTGTCCTCATCCTGTTTTGCCTGCGCCATTCCCTGCGCCAGTCCCACTGAAAGGGAAAAGATCACGATAGATAAAAAGAAGATGTTAAATTTCATAAAGTACCTCCTTCGTACTAAACGAACACCGGCCAGTCCTTTATGGCCGAGTGTATATTTGTCATGATATTACCTAATATGTTACTGATGTCGTTTTCCCTGAAGGCCCTTTGAAAGTAACTGAATTTTTCTTATCGCATCCAAGAAAAGAAATCATAGCAACCAACAATACTAATAAAACTAATTTTTTCATTTTTTACCCCTTTTTGCTGCACAGTCCTTGCACTTTTCTCCTGCGGGCACCCAACCAAGTTCTTTTTTGCCTGTTTTTTTACTACTGTTCACTTGCCTCATCTCCTTCGTCTTTTCCTGTTCTTGCTTTCTCTGGCTTATGGCCTCATGAACTTTGGCTGCTAAATCTCTGCCTTTCAATCCTTGTGCCTGAGCAGCGTGCGCTGCTTGAGAAACAATATTTCCTGCTTCTTTTGGATGTTCACCCTTATTTACCAAATCATTAGCAGCATTAACCGTGCTCTCTAAATCTTTGCCTCGGATCTCTTTCTTAGATAAATTCTCAAGCATATTCTTTAAGCCTTCCTTTGTTGCTCCTTTATCCAGCATATTCTTTATTGGTTTTTCGATAGTCTTCAATTCCCGCCGAGTAAATGCTTTGTCATTGTACAGTTCCCGATTTAGCTGCTCTATAATTTTATCGGTGCTCTGCTCTTGGGCAGAAAGAGATACTGCTACTGAAAAGAATATACATACAATAAGCACACCTATAATTCTTAAACTTTTCATCTTCTTCTCCATTTTCTTTCAAGATCTTTGGCGATTAAAGTTATTTACGGCGCTTAGTGAAACTCAAAGCAATAACGATAATGGCAATTACGAGCAAGATGTTGTTAATTTTATGGGTACATATCGTCGCTGCTGACGGACATAACCTATAGCGAATAATACCGCCAGCAACGACTCTTGCTTAGTTCCTTTTAACAAAGAACCATACGTAAAGTTCATAACATGATTAGCCTGTGGTATAAAGCACAGCGATTCTTCCCCTACGCCTAAGATCTCTGCCACCTATCGCTCCCGCTGTGATCTTACCCGATGACATACCAGCATTGATCAATGCATCCTTAATTGCGTTGACACGAAGATTATTTATATCTTGATCGCGCGAACTAACTGCGGTTCCATCAATTCCTACTCGTAATGATGGGTTTTTCTTCATATAAGCCGCGATTTCGCTTATTCTTTCCATATCATCAACGCTAAGACTGGTCTCATTGGAAGAGAAATTAAATTCCTCATAAAGATCCCAGTAACAAACAGTGCCTGCAGCTCCTGTCTCACCAGTAGCTCCTATTGCACCTTGAGCTCCTGTAAGTCCAGTAGGACCAACTAAGCCAGCCCCTCCTGCCGTAGTGCTACCTCTTGAACCTCTCTCTCCAGCTACTCCCTGTGCACCTGCTAAACCTGCATAACCAGCAGAACCTTGTGGACCATACGTAGTTGGACCTTTGGCACCCATTTCTCCAACTGGACCTCGTGCGCCTTGGGAACCTGTAGCGCCCACTGGGCCAGCATAACCTGCTGAGCTCTCCCCTTGTTCGCCCATTGCCCCAACTTCACCACGCTGACCTCTTTCGCCCACTGCTCCAACTACACCTATAGGACCTCTTTCAATATCACCAGAAGGTCCCCTTGCACCAGTATAACCTCGTTCACCCACAGGACCAGTAGCACCTATTGCACCACGCTCACCTGTTGTCACATAACCTGGTGAACCTACGGCTCCAGCATAACCTTGTTCTCCTGCAAAACCAGTTTTACCAGTAGGACCGCGCTCACCAACAAGGCTAGCACGTTCCTGACAGGGAGTACCAGCCATAGCATTCTTATTGCACAAGGTACCACAACCTGCTAAAACTACCAAACTGCCTACACTCAACAAAACCATCACTGGTTTAATCATATGTTGTAATTTCATAATCTTTCTCCTCTATTTATTCTGCAAGCAGAAACCCTCTACCTGCAAATCTTTTAAACAGCTTACTCACCTAAGCGGCCATTCGCTTTACCAAGCGTATCAGGCCACTCTCTTTTTTCTGTTGTTACCCATTACAATTTTATACCTTTATCCCCCCTTTCTTTCAAACTTCAATATTAAAAAGATCAATTACCGCCTGCCCATTAAAAGGTTTTCTAAAAACCCCTCTCTGTCCCTGCTTTTGAAGTCTTCTCGAATTACCTAACGACTAGATCCTGATTGGAAAAGATGCTGCGGCGTTTCCCATCTGTCTAATCCCGGTATATTGATGTCCAAGACCAAAAAACCAGGAATGATACTGAGAAGGTCGGTAAGAAATTTCTCTGGCTTCATGATTGTATTATAGAAGTATTCAAAACGAAATCAATTGTACTTGGGTATAATTGACGCGGCATTAAAATAAGGTTAAAATAAAATCAATACAAAGGTGGAAAAGGTGGTGTAATGGAAAAGAAAATAAAAAATATTCGCATAATTATTAATCCGGCCTCCGGAAGAAGTGAATCTATCTTGCCTGTAATCAATACATCCTTGAAAGAAGCCGGCATTACATGGGAAGCATCAATTACCCACAAACCGGGCGATGCAATCCAGTTTGCAAAGGCTGCTGTCAAAGAAGGAATTGATGCCCTCGCGGTGTACGGCGGCGACGGCACACTCATGGAATCAATCAACGGCCTGATTGGATCAGAGATTCCCTTAGTTATTTTACCGGGAGGATCGGCGAATGTCATGGCCAACGAACTTGGCATACCCTACGACCTTAAAGAAGCTTGTATGATCATGAGCCACGGTCCGCTCGAGACGAAAATCATTGATGTTGGACAATTTGATAAGCGTTACTTTATTATAGGAGTAAGCCTCGGTTTTGGGTCGGATATGATCAAAGGCGCAAATCGCGAGATTAAGAATAAAATTGGCATCTTCGCCTATTTTCTTTCCGCGGCTGCGGCATTAAAGACAACTAAAAAAGCCGTCTATCATCTTAAAATCGATGGAGAAGAGCACGAAGTTCAAGGCTTCACATGTATTATTACTAATACAGGAAATATCGGCTTTAGCCATATATCTTACGATAAGCATATAGATGTCAGCGATGGGTTCTTAGATGTTATTGTAGTGCGAAAAGCGAATCTCAGTCTGTTTAAGCTTATAGTTATAACTTTTCTTAAACGGGAACGTCCGGACAATCTTGAATTAGTGGAACACTGGCAAGGCAAAGATATCATCGTTTCCTCAAGCCCCAAACAAACGGTTCAATGTGATGGCGAGATACTAGAAAAAATTCCTCTTCATATCAAAATCATTCCAGGTGCTATCAAAGTTTTGGTTCCAAAAAAAATTGATAAAATCAGCGTAAACCCCCCAGTCTAAAGTTGGTAGCTCCTTCCACAAAGCATCTGATAATATTCAGTCTTTTACTTAAAGTAAAGTATCTAAAAATGTCGAAGCGTCGCGTAGTGATTACTGGTTTAGGAATAGTAGCGCCCAATACTGTAGGAAAAGAAAATTTTATATGATTTAAACTCATCTGAGCTTTATGACCTCTTGCCTTATGCCAAAGGCGATTGCTTCATATTCATCTTTGGCCCCCAATTTTAGCCCCTCTTTTTTCAGTTCGTCAAAATAAAAAGGCCTACCAAAAATTATTCTTATCGGGTGAGGCCTAGGAAGCGACTTTGTCCTCGGCCAGGATTCGTATGAACCTGTTATTAATACGGGAATCAGCGGAATATTCAACTCTTTTGCCAATATCCCAACACCTTTTTTGAATTCTTTAACACTTCCATCGATAGTTCTTTGGGCCTCTGGGAAGATACAGACTATCTTGTCATTCTTTAGAACATAAGAAGATGCCTGCATTGCTTCCACGAAGTGCATACCTGGATCAATAGGAATAACCCTGATATATTTTATGATATTTTTAATAAAGGGCTGTTCGAAATAGGCTCTAAAACCTACGAAGAAAAGGCCTTTTCGCAAGTTCGCAGGCATAGAGGCCTCAACGATAAAAGCATCCAGGTAACTGCTGTGGTTAACACACAAGATACACTTTCCAGTTCTTGGAATATTCTCTGTTCTGGAAACCTTCAAGCCCCAAAACACTCTGAATACAAGACGTAAAATTCCAGCGAATAGCAACATCCCTAAAACTGTCATCGGGTTTGGCGCTAGATTTAGCTTTTTTATTATATCTTTGTCGGGCTTTTCGTTTAGAATCTCATTCCATAAAGTTTGGCGCTTGAGCTGTGAAACGGACTCTATTTGAACCCCTGCGCCTGGAACCAGTTTCTCTATCTCAAGAATAAGTTCTTTAACTGTAAAAATCTTAGCCATTAACTCATTCGGTATGCGAATGTCAAACGTCTGCTCTAACGCTATTATTAGTTCTACGCGGCCCAACGAATCAATGCCCAGATCCAATTCGATATGATCGCTAGGGATTATCTGTCTTTCTAACTTCGCGCTTTTTTTCAAGGTCTCGATTATCTTCCTGCCAACACCGAAAGTGAGCAACCTGATATCATCATCTGTAGCGGAGATTTCCCCTATCGCGCCTTTTAACTTCATACCCTTAAGCTCATCTAGATATTTGTTCTTAACTTCATACCTTTTTATCTTGCCCAACCGCGTACGCGGCAAGTCTTCTTTTATAATAATATAGCCTTTGATGCGTTTGTATGGGCTAAGTCCCTCAGATAAGTTTTCCAACTCCCACCTGATCACACTATTAAGATCAACCTCCCCAACCTTGCGGCAATAGTCAGCATCGGGCACCACCACGGCTGCCAGCCTCTCCTCCTGCGCTTGGCCAACACCAAGAACGCATATTTCTTTAATATAGGGGCTCTTGGTATAATGGGATTCTATCTCTTCGGGATAGATGTTTTTTCCGGAACTTAAAACAATTATCTCTTTTTTTCTTCCTGTGATATAAAGATAGCCGTCCTTATCTATATAACCCAGGTCTCCTGAGTAAAACCAGCCATCCTTTAAAACACTCACGGTCTCCTGCGCTCTGTTGTAGTAGCCTTTCGTGACATTAGGGCCCTTGATCACCACCTCACCCATGCCGCTTGCGTCGGGATTATAGATTTTCAATTCTACATCCGGGATCACCCTGCCGACAGAACCTATCTTCTGCCTTCTTAATGGATTAAAGGTTACTACCGGCGATGTCTCAGTAAGTCCATATCCTTCTAGTATTGTAAAACCGATCTTCATGAGAAATCTCGCCGCTTCTTCATTTAACTTTGCACCCCCACAAGCAAAAAATCTTAAAGCTTGCCCGAATGGCCGGTGTATCTTCGCCAGGGCAAACTTGCTTAAATTTATTCCGCTAAACCTTCTTACCTGCCACAATATCTCTATAAGGCCTGAAAGAGGCATCCTGAAGAAAAACGGTATCTTCTTCATCTTTTCTAATATATTCGTATAAAAGAGAGAAAAGAGTTGCGGTACCCCTACTAATAC
>JBFZAD010000085.1:0-18541 GCA_041309125.1 Candidatus Omnitrophota bacterium | reverse complement strand
TAAAAGCAAAAGGCATCGAGGTAGCGTTATAAATAGAATGTGCGTTCAGAGGCGCTTTCCCTGTATTCGGCAGGCAGGCGCGACTAAACCCGTAGAACCCGCCAATCATACGCATACAGATAGCTTTTATCTATTTTAATCTTGCCTAATATCTCTAGATATAGTATTATATAGTATTAATTAAAAATATTACTTAGGGCCATTAGCTCAATCGGTAGAGCAGGACACTCTTAAACCGACCAGAAGATTTTTCATAACCCATTGATTTTGTTGTAAATACAAACTCCGTCAATAACTTACGGAGTTTTTTTATTGATGGCAATTGGTGAGAAATGGTGGAAAAAGATGCTTAGGTTGGATAACTTTTGGATAACTTTTATCAAAGGGTCCTATCTAATAAAAGGTGGTTCTAAATAAGTGGTTAAGCTTGTAAAATAATTATCAATAAAAGCGACATTTCTAATTTGGCTTGACATATAAATAAAAGTGTTGTATTTTTATTACAACATATGTTATACTTTAACAAGAGAGGAGGTGAGGGTGATGGAAGAAATGAGGGCATTTGGCGAGTTTTTTAAAGCAAAAAGAATTGCATTAGGGAAAACACTGAGACAATTTTGTTTGGATCATGAATTGGATCCAGGGAATGTCAGTAAATTAGAAAGAGGTAAAATGACTCCTCCAGCTTCAGAAGAAAAGCTGAGAGAATATGCCGAATACCTCGATATTGCAATTGGAAGTTCAGAATGGCACAACTTTAAGGATTTGGCATCTCTCGCTGCTGGCAAGCTTCCAGAAGATATTGATGAAGAGTTGTTAGGAAGATTACCAGTTTTCTTTAGAACTCTAAAAGATAAGAAGTTTACGAAGGAAGAATTAGACAAGCTTATAAGAAAGATTAGAGAATCATAATTAATGGATTTCCAACCGATTACCAAGTCGAAAGATCAAATTAATGCTGACGCAGAAAGCTTTTTGAATACATATCACGCATCTATGGTTATCCCAATCCCGATAGAGGAGATTATTGAAATTCAGCTGGGAATGGATATAATCCCTATACCTGGCTTGAAAGATATTTCAGAACAGGCTGGACTTGACATAGATGCTTTTATCGGATCTGATTTTAGAGACATTACTGTTGATGAGTATATATTTAAAAAAGTTGGTACCCGCTATAGATTCAGCCTAGCCCATGAAATTGGGCATATGGTTCTTCATGGGTATTTATATACTCACCTTAAGTTTCATAATACAGATGAATGGATTAACCTTCTTAATGAAATGCCTAAGTATGAAAGAGATATAGTTGAATGGCAAGCTAATGAGTTTGCTGGCCTTCTACTTGTACCTCAGAAAATTTTGATACAGGAATTAGACGGTATGATTAAAGAAAATGAGCAAAGGTTTAAAAAAAATTTTCTGAACAAAAAAGGACTGCCTTATGAAACTTCTGTTGATTTAGCGATTTATCCTTTGTCTTTGAAGTTTAATGTAAGCGAGAATGTTATGAAGTTAAGGTTACGAAAAGATGGTTTGGTAACTTGATATTTTTCTAAGTTAATAATCTCCTGCATTTTTTACTATTCCTGCATTATATAAAATTTATCCGTCTTTATTATAAATTTATTTTGAATCTCTGGAGGGTTATATTGATAAACTCTTTTGCTGCAGCAGAAAAATACTTGCCTTTTCTGGTAAGGATGCCTCTTTCAGACTGCCCAAAGTAATTGCTCACATCTTTCACAAATAAATTCCTCTTGTCATCCTTAGTGAGGTAATATTCATTTATTATAGCGATCCCCAGATCCATCTCTGCATAGATTTTGACTGCTTCCCTGCCTACTATTTCCATTGCAGTTGTGTACTTTAGTTTCTTGTTATCGAATACTCGATCAATGATAGTTCGTGTATTAGTGCCTTTAGGTGGTATAAGAATGGGATAAGAGGTGATGTCTTCAAGTCTGATGGTTGATTTCTTAGCCAATGGATTATTCTTTGAAGCGATCAGGATACGGTTAAAACGTGCGAAAACCTTATAGTCTATCGTTTTTGGAACGGATTGAAGCGACGTGATTCCCATATCAATCTCACCATTATTTAACAAATCTACTATTTCATTCCTGCCACGGTTAAGAATAGACAAAGAGCACTCTGGAAATTTCTTTTTGAAGGCTTTGATTACATCTGGGAGTAGATAAACCATCACTGAACCATGTGTGGCGATCCTGACAGAACCTTTCTGGATGTTGCCTCGAGACTCATTGAATCGTGAAGACAAGGTATCGATATCCTCAAGGAGAGGAGAGATAAGATCAAGGAGGATTTTTCCATCAAGCGTAAGAACGACTTTGTTACGCCCAAGTCGGTCAAATAGCTTGGTGTTTAATTCTTGCTCGAGCTTCTTTATTTGATGACTTACTGCTGTTTGGGTAACAAATGTATTATATGCGGCTTTGGTAAAGCTACCAGTTCTTGCTAAAGCTAAGAATCCTTTTAACTGCTGTATCTCCATATATGCCTCCAATTCATAGTATATATGAAAATTATGAATTTGTCAAATAGTTAATCTCATGTTATATTTTAGTTGGAAGTAAAGAGAAAGGAGGCCAAAATGAATAAGGCAAGAGAGAAGACGTACGAAGAGAAGATGGATGAGGCGAGAATAAGGCTTAAAGGAGATTATCTCAATCGCAGAGAAAGCTCTCGACTTGAGAATAATTCTCCCTATCGTGCAGTCTTAGTTGATCAATTTGAGGGTTATTGTGAAGATGGCTATGGGGTAGTTGGAGCTTATACTAATTTGGATTCTGCCATTGAGGTTGCCAGGAAGGCAACAGAAGAGGGTATTAGACATTGTGGTACTTTTGATGATTGGCGTGGGATGGGTGATGCTGGTTTAGTTTATGATTCTAAAAGGCAACTTGTTTGGGATGGAGTCAGAGAGTATGAGATTATAGATGAGAACCAGAAATTGTTTAGGGCTGTTGAGTTTGCTACCGGGGCACACTATGGTCAATTCAGAAAAGGAACTAATATTCCCTATATAGTTCACCCTTTAGGAGTCGCTAAGATATTAATCGAGAATAATTGTTCAAATGAAGTTATCGTTGCTGGTGTGTTGCATGATGTGTTAGAGGATACAAGTGTTACCTACGAAAACCTTAAAGAGAGTTTTGGAGTCAAAATTGCAGAAATCGTTAAGGGAGTAACCGAACCAGATAAGTCTGCGTCTTGGTTTTGTCGTAAATTGCACACTGTAGAATACTTGGAAACCGCTCCTTGGAACGTATTGCTTGTTGCTTGCGCAGATAAACTTGATAACACCAGAGCTATGCGTGCAGACTATAAGAAGGAAGGTGAGGGCTTCTGGAAGCGATTTAATGCCTCTAAAGAGAGCCAGGAATGGTATTATAGGTCGTTGGTCGAGGTATTTAGTCCATATGCTAAGGATAGCGTCTTCTCGAGCCTTTTTAGGCTATTTATAAAGGAAGTACGTGTTCTTTTCAGAAAAAGTCAACGAGGACAGCCTCCGGTCAGCTCTTTGGATTACGACCCAGAAGACCAAGAAACGCAGAACTTGATCGACGCCTTACGAGAAGTAAAGCAAGAGCGACAGAAGGACTCACCGGACGCGGGCAAGGCACTTATGGAGGCTCAAGAGAAACGCAGGAAACTCAACCTACCAGACCCGGATTAGATTCAATCCAGGATCTTGCTAATTCGAAATTGTACATTTTTTCAACAGCTTGTCCTTCAAAATAAACATTTTAGGCCTACAGCTATAATCCCTCAAATAAATCTTATCATCTAATTCTTTACTCTGTATTAAGTTACGATAAGCGAGTAAAATTCCACTAACTTTGGCACGGAAAGTGCTTATTAATATTAGTAAGGATAGGTGTCTCTAAAGAAAGAGAGTTGAAGATATGAATAGAATAATTTTAATATTAGCTTCCGTTATTTTCATAAGAATTGGTTTGGCGAGTGCGTATGCAAACGATGGAAGATTTACCGTAATCGATATTGGAGATTTAGGCAACGAGATAACGTGGGGTTACGATATCAACAACAATGGCGAAATTGTTGGGACTTCTTATGATGGATCGGTGGGAGCTAACGATAGAGCATTCTATTGGAAGGCTGGTACAATCGGAAGGATTCAAGGTTTGGAAAGTAATTCACGAGCTAACGGAATTAACGACAGAGGACAAATAACAGGATCAATTTTCAGTGGTTATTCTGTACAACCGTACGTTTGGGAGAGTGGTGTGGTTACCGGTTTGAACGTTTATGGCTACGGCCAAGCGATTAATAATGCTGGTCAGGCTGTAGGTACGGCATTAGTAGGCGATTGGGAAGCATATATCTGGAAAGATGGAATTAGAATTGACCTTGGCCCCAGTGGAGCTTATGCCATTAATGAAGCAGGAACTATCGTCGCTGGAGAAGATGGTTATGCGACTATATGGCGTAATGGTGTTAAGACTGATATCTTATCTAGTGGAGGTGGACACGCGAGAGCGGTGAATAACAAAGGGCAGGTTGTTGGTCTGATCGAACACAGATTGGATGGTGGCCCCACTCTTCGATCTCCCTTCCTATGGCAAGATGGTTTACTTACCTATTTGGCTGATTATGGTTTTGCTGAAGGTATCAATGAAAACGGGCAAGTCGTTGGCTATTTGGGGACGGAAGGGAATGAATATCCTTTTCTTTGGGAAAATGGTGCAATGATTGATTTGAGACAATATTTCAATGTCGACCCTTCGCAGACTGGACGCAATTTCTTGGGAATGGATATCAATAATAGAGGCGATATCCTCGTATATAATGACGGAAGAACGTTTCTCCTCCAATCTAATGTTGTTCCCGAGCCCGCTACTTTATCACTTCTAGGATTAGGCTTGCTAGGATTAGTTTTTAAGAGGAGGAAGCAATGAGAAAAATAGCACTTTCCTTAGTTATATTTTTATTTCTTAGCGGTTTATCTTATGCAGCCATAATTGATAGCTCCAATATTACAGCCTATGGTACGCTTTATCCAGCAGGCTGGTATACAACTGGTGGCTACACTTTGGGTGGCCCAGCTAATACCATAGATGATAATATGAATACTGGTTGGCGAGGAACAGATGACATTCAGATTGGAGATATAAATTATCTTGCTTATATTTTTAGTCAAACCTATTCCATCTCTCGTATAGATTTTTATGAGAATTATCCCCCCACAAATGCTTATAATATGGGGGAATTAGATATCCAAATCTCCCAAGATTCAACTGATGGTTTAGATGGTAGTTGGACTACAATTGAGCATATTGCAGGAGATTTTAATCCACCAAGTGGCGATTTTTCAAGAACTGTAAATATAGAATCTACTAATGGGGTAAGATTGTTTATGACTTATGAAGGACGTGCAGCTCATGGTGGTACTCCTACATTTCTTCTTTCTGAGATAGATTTTGATGGAGAGTCAGTTGCACCAATACCAGAACCCACCACAGTATCTCTTCTAGGCTTAGGTTTATTAGGACTCGTATTCAAGAAGAAGAAATCATAACTATCAAATAGGGCATTGCCTTCCTGCCAAGGGCTGGACATCGCGTTCAGCCTTTTTTATACATATTTTAATCTTGCCTTGATAATCTTTCTGTATTTAAACCTTTACAGGTAAAATTCAAGTTTCATTTTAAGAGATGAGTGGTATAATGATTTGTGTCTTGCGATTGCTTATTATTATGTATCAAGAAAAAGAAATGATACTGTAAAAAATCTTTGATTTGAGGTTCGCATGGCTCATGAAGAAGAAAGAGCGTTAATAGAAAGCTGTCTAGCTAAAGATAAACAAAGTTGGGATGATTTTGTAAGAAAATATACCAAGTTGGTTTATAATTCAATATATAGAACGCTTGAGCTAAAAGGGTATGAAATAGCTTCAGATCTTATAGATGACCTCCATCAGGAGGTTTTTTTATCACTGCTAGAGGATGATTTCAGAAGGTTAAAAACGTTTAAATGGGATAGAAATTGCTCTTTGGCTACATGGCTAGGAGTAGTCACACGAAATTTGGTTTTTAATTTTATTAGGAGTGATTATAAGCACAAAAGTTTAACAAAGTCGCTTGATGAAGAAATAGAAGAAGAAAAAGGAAGTTCGCTCATAGAAACGATTAAAGATGAAAGCCCTTCCGTAATAGATGCCATAGACAAAGAGACAATGATTAATTCTTTGCATAAATATCTTGATAAGCTTGATGTCCAAGAGAAAGCTATCCTAGATATGTTTTATGTACAAGAGTTACCACTTGAAGAGATAGCCAGAGTTTTGGGGAAGTCGGCCGATGCCGTATTTATGCAAAAAAAAAGAATTGTTGATAGCTTACAAGAAAAGACAAAAAAAGATGTTGGTTTTTGAAGATTTAACCGTCTATTGAAGACGGAGGTGAATAATATGGATAAAAATATTGAGTCAATTTTAAAACAAGCGTTAGTTAACTTAAAGAATAAGAATAGGTTCCGCATTAAAGGTAAATGTTTAAACGATGGAGATCTTGCCTATCTTATTGAAGGTCAAACATCTGAATCTGAACGTGAAAAATTTCTTGAGCACATACTGTCTTGCCAAAAATGCACAATTAAGCTTAAGGAACATTTGTTAGTTTTAAACACCATTGCCAAAACAGGTATGCTGGATACTCCTGAGACAGTAGTTCAGGCAGCGATGAATTTGTTCAGCCCAGAGGTAGGGCCTAATATTCTTGAAATTGTCTTGAACTTCAAGGAGAAGGTTATTGAATTAATTAGAACTACTGGTGAGGTTTTTCAAGGACCCCAATTAATACCCGTGCCAGTGTTGAGAAGTCAAGACTATGGTAATCAATTTACAAATGAGATCAAGATTGTTAAAGAGTTTGATAGTATATTAACTGAGGTAGGATTCGAAAAAAATAAGCCTGGCATTTGTGATGTTGAGATTAGATTGACAGAAAAGGAAACAAAGAAGAAAATGCAAGGTTTAAGAGTTACATTAAGCAAAAATGGCAAAGAAATAGAATCATCTTTGGTTGAAGGAGGAAAAGTAGTTTTTAGGGATATGAAGCCAGACAAATATTGTGTTTCTATTATAAGAGAAGACAAAAAGCTTGGCATAATAGATATTTCTATTACTTCTCCTACTACTCCAAAATAAATCCATAGTTTATGTTGACACTGGTTGTAGAGATAAGTCGAGAAGGCAATAAGCTCAAGATGAGTGCATTTGAGCGAGCGAGAGGTATTGATGTTACCTTAAAACATTATAATGAATGTATTCTTGAGCTAAAAGAAATAGAATTTCTTTGTGAAGAAATAACCAATCTTTTCAATAAAGCTATTCGTAAAAAAGATTCTGGAGATAACTTTTCGGATGATTTAAAGAAAATCGGCAGAGCTTTATTCGATCAGTTATTGACTTTAGAAGCAAAGAAAGCGATCAAGAACACCAAAGCCAGTTTTTTGCTGATATCTATTGATGAACATTTAGTTCAGATACCATGGGAATTGCTTCATGATGGGGTAGAATTTTTATGTATCCGCTTTGCAATGGGTAGAAGTGTTAGGACTCAACAGAAAGCCTATGAAAGTAAGTTTAGAGATATAAATATACCCATAAAGATGTTGATAGTAGCCGATCCGACAGGAGATTTAAATTCTGCGTATGAGGAAGGTATATCAATCCGTGATGAGCTAGATAAGAGAAAAAATAAAGTAAAAGTTCTTTCAAAAACAGGAGAGGTATATACAGATTTTATAAAAAGGAATATTAGAGATTATGATGTTATTCATTTTGCAGGTCACGCCGAATATAATTTAGCAAATCTTTCTGAGAGCGGTTGGTTTTTAAAAGATGGAAAATTTACCGCAAGGGAAATAGTAGCTTTAGGCACAACTGCCCCAATGCCTTCCATAGTTTTTTCAAACGCCTGCCAGTCTGGTAAAACTCAAGAATGGGAAATTAAAAAAGGATTTGAAGATGAAATATTTGGGTTAGCTAATGCTTTTCTTTTAGCTGGTGTAAGACATTACATTGGAACATTTTGGAAGGTTTTAGATAAGACTTGCTTAGACTTTTCAAACGAGTTCTATAAGAATGTTACCGATGGTTTGCCTA
Source organism: Candidatus Omnitrophota bacterium (assembly GCA_041309125.1). GTDB lineage: Bacteria > Omnitrophota > Gorgyraeia > Gygaellales > Gygaellaceae > JBFZAD01. The sequence continues at coordinate 10,389 of JBFZAD010000085.1, read as the reverse complement.
TAGGAGAAGCAGTACGATTAGCACGAATAAAGTTAATCAATAAATATGGATATTCTTCAATTATTTGGTCGAGTTATATGTTATATGGGGATCCATCTGTTAATTTATTTTTTATGCCAGGATCAAGAAAAGTTTCGAAAGATATAGTTTTTCAAAAACAAGTCATGGTTCTGTCAATAATCTTAGGATCAATAATCGGAACAGGGATTTTAGGATTCGTTCTTTACAAAAATTATATCTTGAAACCTTCTGAAAAAACAGGTATTTCGTGGGCACAGAAAAATATTATTGCAGTAATGCCTTTTGAAAATTTAACTAAAGAAAAAGAAACTGATTGGATGGGTAATGGGATAGCCGATGTTATCGCAATGAAAATGAGTAGGGTAAAGAAAATAAATGTTGTAGATAAAACTCAAGTTGAAAATATATGGAGAGAGATAAGGAAGACCGAGTATATTGATAAGGAGAGCGCTTTAAAAATAGCAAATATTTTAGGTGTTGATAAAGTTATTTCCGGGGCATTTCAAAAAATAGGAAATGATATTAGAGTAACGGCAAATTTAATAAATGTTAAGGATGGTGCACTAATTGGTACGACAGATGTAACAAATAACTACAACAATCTTTTTACCTTAGAAGATTCCATAGCATTAAATATAATTGAAAAATTAAATCTTAAAATAACTGATTCTGAACGGGCCGAATTTAAAAAACTTATACCAACAAATAATATTAGTGCTTTCGAGTTTAATGCAAAAGCCACAAATGCATTTAATTTAAAAGATATACAAGGAGCATTAAAGTTTTGTAAGAAGGCCTTGGAAGAAGATCCAAATTATATAGGTGCAAATTTATCAGCAGCCTTTTTATATGAATGGTCTGGTGATATGAAAGCAGCGAAACATTATTATGAGCGAGTTCAAGAACTGGCTGAAGCTAAGACGGATAAGCCTTCTCTTATGATGGCTAATTTTAATTTGGGTAGAATAGCATTCGGAGAGTTGAAGACAAAAGAAGCCTTAAATTATCAGAATAAAGCGCTCAATATTTCTAAGTACCTGAAGGACCAACAGGCTTATGCTCAAATTATTCTTAGTATTGGACTCTGCTATATGCAAGATAACGATTTTGATAAAGCCAAAAAAATGATAATAGAGGGCAAAGAAATATTTGAGAAATTAAACAATAAATTTTTCATAGCCGAAAGCTATATAATTTTAGGTTTATATTATTCCTTTGGTAAAGATATGGATTTAGCTAAAAAGAAAGAGAGTTTTGAAAAGGCATATAGCATATATGAAGAACTGAATGTCGGAACTGGGTTAGCAAAAGCTTCAAGCTCACTAGGGAATTATTACTTTTCCATTGGAGATTATGACGAGGCAATAACTTATTTTATGAAATCTTTAAAAATCAGTAAAGATCTTGATAATAATATTTTACTGAATTTATCTTATATGGGTTTAGGTGACAGTTATCTTCAAAAAGGTGAATACGGGAATGCACAAGAATATTACGAAAAAAGATTAGACTTAAATAAAATCTCAAAAAATCCCACAGGAATAAAAAATGCTTTATATTCATTATCTTCATTATGCCTTATGCAGTTAAGATATGATGAGGCTTTAAAATACTTAGAAGCATTTGTAGAGCAGGCCAAAGAAGATAGTGATCATAGAAATGAAGCTTTAGGACTCCAGATAATTGGTCGTATTTATGTAGACACAGGTCGTTTTGAAGAAGCAATACAGAAATATAACGTTGCTTTGAGCTATAAGGATGAACTTGGTCAAAGCCAGAATATTCTAAGGGAAATATATTTTGGCTTAGGATTGAGTAACGATAAATTAGGTAGAGTTCAAGAGAGAGATCAATATTTCAATTTGTCTTTGGAAATTGCTAAAAATAAAGAAGGAATGACATCTTTAGGCTACCTATATAGTACTCTTGGTAAATTTTATGAAGATGGTGGCGAAATAAAGAAAGCAATAGAATATTATAAACAAGCAATCGAGGCATTAGATAAAGTACAATCCGATATGTTTGCAAGATCGTCTTTTGTGTCAGCCTATAATGGACTAGCCGGATGCTACAAAAAACAGAATAACAAATTTGAGGCTATAAAGTATTATAAGCTAGCTTTAGCTATTGCAGAAGAAATAAAAAGTCCTATGGTTGAGAACATAAAGAGTAATTTATATTCAATGGATGAGGAAGTAAAAGATGAAAAAGATGAGATAATAAATAATGAGGCCCTTGCTTTATATAATCAAGCAAATTTTTTATATGCTGCTGGAGAGAATGAAAAAGCTATTATAATTGCAAATGATGCACTGAAAAAAGATCCGACAAGCAATAAAATTATTAATTTAATCTGTTTAATTTACGAAAATTCGGGTAAATTTGAAGAGGCCATAAATACTCATTTGCAATATATAAAGAGTCTCGAGGCAGAAAAAGATAACCTCAAGATTATTTCCCGTTATTCTTGGATTGGATTTGATTATTTTCATATTGGTAGATTGGATAAAGCACAAGAATATTACGAGAAAGCACTAACATTGGCTAAAGTTAGTGGAGACAAAAAATCAATGATTTCAATTTATGTGGACTATGGTAAGGTGTTGAATACCATAGGGCGAGAAGAAAGAGCCCTTGAATTTATAAACAAAGCAATAGAGCTATGCAAAGATGAACAAGATTCAAGATCTTTAGCAGATGCCTACTATGTCCTAAGCATTATAAATTCAAAACGAAATAATAAAGAAAAGGCTCTGGAGTATGCATTGGCAAGCACAAAAATTAATGAAGAATCAGGCTCTATAAATTTAGGACAAAATTATGCTCAAGTAGGAAATATTTATAAAGAGATAGATATAGTTAAATCTCTAGAATATTTGAATAAAGCTGTAGAATTTTTCAAAAATAAAAATCAATTATCATCTTTAGGTAATGCTTATAACAGTATAGGTTCTATATACTATAAAATGCAACAGAATAATAAAGCAATAGAGTCTTATATAAAAAGCCTTGAAATTTCAGGGAGACTAAATGATAAATGGACTACTTTATCGAATTATTCAGGCCTTGAGGAGGTATATTTTGAAATAAAGAATTATAAGCTTTCTGAAGAATTTGGAAATAAATATATAGAACTTTGTAAAGAGATGGGCAGAGAAGAGGAATTGGGTTATATGTATGCAATCTTTGCGGATAGATTCAAAGGTAGGGATTCGAGTGATTCAGAAAAATTTTTATTAATGAGCACTAGTATTTTAGAAAAGTATAAAAGTAGTAAAAGTATACACTTGCTCTTCTTGAATTACTTTGAATTAGGAAATAAATTTTCTGAGAAAAAAGATTCTGATAATGCAATAATTTATTTTAATAAAGCAAGAAGTTTAGGTGAAAAAGAAGATTTTGGAGATAAAATTGTGCTTGCTGGCGTATATCATCAATTGGGAGAATGTTATCTAGCAAAAGGTGAGATAAATAAAGCGCTAGAGTCTTACAAAGAAGCGAAATCCATCAATCTCAATAGCGGAATAGAAGGGAGAGGCAAGCTAGTTGATCTTTTAGATAATCAAATAGAAAAGTTAGAATTTTTTATTTCCATTGAAGACAAAATAAAAGATTATGACAATCTTGTAAATAAAGGTACAAATTATTATAAAGAGCAAAAATGGGAACTAGCGCTAGAATATTATAATAAAGCTTTATCAATTACTAGAGAATTAAAATCTAGAAATAATGAATCTCTTTTCAAAGATATGTCAGAACGTGAGAAATGGCTAAGTAATGAAATATCCAAAATAGATTCTTATCTTAAAGAAGTAGAAAAAAATCAAAAAGCAAAACCAGCAGAATACTTAAATGCTAATGCTATTCTTTATGTTAGGCAAAATAGACTTGAAGCAGCTTTAGAGAATTTTAAAAAAGCCTTAGAAATTTATCAGGGTATAGATGATAAAGATAATATTGTATTAAGTAAATTAAGAATAGGCCTCGTTTATTTAACTATGAATGATATTAAGAATACAGAAAGCCTTTTAGCAGATGCAAAGGCTTTGTCTAAAACCATCAATAATTCTGAGTCGATTGGCTTAATACATGGAGCTTATGGCATATTATTTGAGAAAACAGGAAAATATGATAAGGCGATAGAAGAATTTAATAATGCCATGGGTTTCCTACAAGGAAGCCAATATCTAAAAACTTATATAGCTGCATATAACAATTGCCTGGGCTCGGTTTATTATAAAAAAAAGAATTATAGTAAGTCTTTAGAGAGTTATAAGAAAGCTTTGGAGATAAACAAAGATGCAGAAGACCCTAATTCTATTTCTATAACTGAAACTATGCTTGCGTATATATATCTTATTAATAACATGCTTCAAGAGGCAGATGATTCTATTAATAATGCATTAGTGATTGCAGAGAAAATAGATGATAAAGATCTCTCTTCGATTTGTAGTTTAATAAAGGGAAAAATTTCTATGAAGCAAAATAATTTTGAGAAGTCTAATGAGTTTTTTAATAAAGCAGCAACCTATGCAGATCTGAGCGGGAATGGAAAGCTTAAAGTAATCTCATACTCAAATCTCGCTATTCTTGCAAAAAAGCAGAGTGAAAAAGGTGAGTATGAAAAGTGGCTGGGCATCATCAAGAGCGAAGATAATTTCGGTTGCTTAATAGCTGGGGATATATCAACTAATAGAGAGGAATCTTTATTCAGGGAAGTAATTGAAGAAAAAGACTTTTTTAAAAGGATCTGGTTATAGAATGGCGGCGTAACTTATTTAATTACAATAACTTAGGTATATTTAGGCACATTTAACATGTGCCTATTTTTTTTGTTGGTTCCGTACTTTATTCGTGTCTATTGTAAGTGAAAGGAGGTGATTGACATGAAAAAAACAATGATTATAACGATTTTGATAGGTTTGATGTTAGTAATCAGTAATGCTTATGCGGCCGTTGATCAAGAAAATCGTAATTTAGTAATTTCAGGTAGAAATACGTTCTTAAAGTCTTTAAATCAACCTGCAATAGTAGACGATTTTAAATCTATAATTGAAACAACAAAATTCTAAAGGAGGATGAAATGAAAAAGCTAATTATTGCCCTATTGTTGACTGGAAGTTTAATAGCATTAACTGGAAAAGTATATGCTCATTCAGGAAGAACCGATAGTTGGGGTGGACATTATAATCGTGTTGATTACGGAATCCCAGTATACGAATATCACGGAAATTAAAAGGAGGATTAAAATGAGAAAATTAATTATGTTAACTGTTGCAATTTCTGCTGTGTTAGCTATTACAGCAAATGGTTATTGTGGAATTAAGTACGTTGGTCCATATTTTCGTTCAAATGGCGCATATGTTAGTGGATGCTGGAAAGACACATCTCATGATGGCAACCCATATAATAACGCAAATTATCTGGGATTAAATGATTAGAAAGAATAATGGAGAAGAAAGGCATGAAAAGACTAATTTATATCTTAATCGCAGTAACAATTTTATTAAGTTCTAAGAATATTGTTTTTGCCCATCCTGGTAGGACAAATAGGTATGGTTGTCATTATTGCTGGACTAATTGTAACTATTGGGGTTTAAGGTATGGTCAATACCATTGCCATTAGAAGGAGGGAAAAATGAAAAAATTAATAATTACGTTGTTATTGGCAACATGTTTACTAACATTCATTAGTAATGCCTATGCCCACTCCGGAAGAACAGATAGATGGGGAGGGCATCATAATTGGAAATCTGGTTTTGGCACATATCATTATCACTGGAGGTAATATAATATTATGGAAGGCCTAAAAGTATTAAAAAATACCCAGATAATAATTCTGGGAGTGTGTATCGCTGCAGCGACGATTGTCTCAACAGTAATTTTATCGCAAGGGCTCTTAAAAATTAAGAAGTTCTCAAACGAAGTTATAGAAGTTACGGGTTCTGCAGAGAAGAAGATAGTGTCTGACTATATTGTCTGGAAAGCAGAGTTTTCAAGAAGGGCACCTGATCTAAAGAGTGCTTATGCAATGCTTCAGGGAGACCTCAAGAAAGTAAAAGAGTATTTAACATCTAAAGGCGTCAAGGATGATGAATTAGTGATTTCACAAGTCAATACAAGTATACTATACAAGAAAAACGAGAAGGGAAACGACACCAACACAATAGAGGAATATCTTTTATCCCAAGGCATAGAAGTAAAGTCTTATGATGTGCAGAAGGTTGACAATGTATCAAGAGAGTCAACAGAGTTAATTATCCAGGATATCCAGTTCATATCCCAGCCACCTGAATACTTCTACACAAAACTTGCAGAACTCAAAGTAGAAATGCTTGCCAAGGCCACAGAAGACGCAAAAGTCCGTGCAATAAGCATGGCTAATTCCACAGGCAATAAAATCGGCTTTATGCGTTCAGCCAAAATGGGAGTTTTCCAGATAACCCCGATTACCTCTACCGATGTTTCTTGGTATGGCAATAATGATACATCTTCATTTGAGAAAAAGGTAATGGCTGTCGTAAGTGCAGATTTTGCGATTAAATAAAATTTAAAATAAAATTAATTAAATAGTTATATTATAGTGATATAATATCTCAATAGCCACAAAGGAGTGGTAGATGAGGTTAAGGATAGGTTAAATCAAGGGCAGCTCTAATTATAGGGTTGCCTTTTTTTATTGCACAGATGAAGATTTAAAGAAGTTAAAGAAGATAACTGGGAGGTAGGAAATGGGATTTATATTCGGATTATTATTCGCAATTATTTTCTTGATTGTTTTAATACGTTTCCCCAGGCAAACTTTATCTGTTATAGGGTTATTGATTGTTGGAATAATAATTCTCTGGCATACCACTATAACAATTCCCGAAAATGCAAGAAAAGCCAGGGATGGCAAAATTCAACTTTTGGTCTCTTATAACACAGAAGTATGTTCTCCTGAATACCCGCTGAATATTGTTATAGTTAATAAGAGTGATAAAACTATTGCTGATACGAACTGGGAACTTGCAGCATATATACCCGGGCATAGTTCTAATCTTGTAGATTATAGTGGAGAGGATTATTCTTGCGATAAGATAATTAAGGCTGGTGAGAGTTGGAGTATCTGTTATAAACTTCCCGAAAAACTGGAATCCAGCAATTACGAATTAGGTAAATTAGAATATAAAATTCAATATAGGCGTTTTAATTTTCAATAATATATTTTAGTCAATTTGGCTATATCAATGACTTGTACAATCTATATAAGAGTGGCGATTAGGATATTGAAGTAAAAGGAGTGAGAGATGAAAAAGATTTTAGTCTGTTTAGTGTGTTTGGGGTTGGTTGGGTGTGCCAGTTTTAAGGATAAATATCTTAAGGAGCACCCCGACACCTCATCACATATAATAAACTGCATGCTTAATCATGACGCCTGGTATGGAATGAATGAAGAACAAGTTGAAATTGCTCTTGGAAAACCTATGCAAATCTACCAAGATAAAGTAGACAATAAAACAACGTGGGTTTGTAAATCTTATTATTGTCCCACTTGGGATTGTTACCTCTATATTGCCTTTGATGATGGTAAAGTGATTCGTATTGAAAGTAAAAGCGAGAAAAAAGAACGAGAAATTGAGAACTATTTTAAAGAACATACTGAACGCTCTCAATTTAAAAAAGCTGTACTAGGAAAGAAAATTGCAATTGGAATGAATAAGGATGAAGTTATATTCTCTTTGGATGAGCCTCAGGATATTAATAGAACGGTAGGTTCCTTGGGAGTGCATGAGCAATGGGTGTATAGTAATGCTTATCTCTACTTTGAGGATGGGATTTTAACAAATTGGCAGGATTGATATAACCTGTGCAATCTATATAGACACTTTAATGAACAAATCAGTTTGTTACATAAGAGGGTTAACGAATAAATAAAAAAAATTAACAGTTGCTTCGGGAAATATTTGATATAAAATTGATATAGACAATTAGGTTTGATAGTTTTACCTTAAAGAGGACTTAGGGCCTCTAACCGTTAAGTAAGGTAAGCTGCAGTACTCCCCGAAAGGGGATGGGGAAATGCAGTCTTATCGGATTTACTTAACGGTTACCGATATGAATATGCGCCCCATTTTTGTTGGGGTGTGGGTGTAAAAATATGATTGAACTTATTGGTGTTACAATTATTTCTCCGATATGGGGATTTGTTTCAACGTTGTTATTTTTACAGTGTTGGTTAGCGTTTGTCTCTATGATAATGAGTATTATTAGTTTAATTACAGGTAAGGTTGGACGAAAAAATAGTCTTATGTTTTTGGGTATTTATCTACTTCAGGGTATAGTTTCTTCCATTTGCTTAAAGTTAGGATATTGGCTATTAAGCAGTGTTTTGTCATTTGGCTATACCACTATAGAAAATATAATCTATTGGATATTTGCTGTGATTGCACTTATAGGCTTATTGCCACAGATACCCAATACGATTAGAAGGGTATGGCATAACACAAGTCTTCCTGGGATATTTGAGTTAAATCTTCTACTTAGAACAAGAAATAGATAATAACTATGGAAGTACTTAAACTTATTTTAATTGGTTCGCTTCTTTTTGTTTGTGGGCTTGGTGTAAGTTCCTTTGGCGCCATTCAGATATTAATCTGTATTTTTTTTGGTATCCCGACAACATTAAAGCTGAAGAAAAAGGAGTTATTGCAAAATGGGAATAAGATATTATTGAGTTATATTCCAACCATAATATTATGGAGTGGGATTATTCTACTATCTTTGTTTATCATTGATAAATTCCTATATGAATATCGGATCTGGTTCTATTTTGGATGGTTTTGGCCTATTTTCTTTGGTATTGCACAAATAAGGAGTAATGCAAATAATATAAATGATTATATTGATTTTAATAGAAGGTATTTTAAGTGTTCCGAAGAGGAGGTGACACAGGAAATATTGAGATAAATTATCAGACATTAGTTGGTTAGAAATATAAACTTTATTTGTCTCTTAGTATTTTTTCGATTCGTTTCAAATAAGCAGTTAGGTCTTTTACGGGTGGTAGTGCTGGTTTACTTGTTTCATATCTTCTCTTTTTCCATTCTGGTTTTCCTTGCTCATCAACTTCTCCTCCAAAAATATCGTGTAATTCTTTATCTTTATATTGAATTGGTCCAGGTTCTTTTAGCCAGTCAATCTCATCTATCTCAATTTTCTTATGATACAAATATTCTACTGTTCCTGCCAGTAATCTCCTTGTGCTTATATCTACGTTTTCATCATTTACAAACTCCTCAAAGCGTTCAATAAGTTCATCTTCATCACTCAATATAAGCGGCATTTCTTTTTGGTTATAATATCTTTTCTTCAATTCATCTTCTCTACCCAGGTACTTATAAAATAAGATTTTTGATTCTTCCTCTAATCCGTATTCTTTAAGAGCATTGATTAAATAATTAAATTCGGAATGTTCAATAATGTTTTTTTCTTTATCAGTGAGTTTCCAGCCATGAGGGAGTTTATAGACTACGTCTTTCAATTCTGCATGAGGTAGTTTCTTAATAACTGGTTTATGTTTTTGTTCATAAAATATCTTTTTTCTTTCTTTGGATGGTAGAGTCTTGGTATCTTTATAATGATCAATACTTTTCTTATCAATGAAGTATCTCTTTCTTCCTTCGTAGCCAATGTCTATGGTCGGTATGAGATGACCTTTTTCAATAAGCCAGTAAATATGCTCTCTGCTTTGACCAAGTATTTTAGCTGTTTCTAATACCGAAAATATCTTGCTTTTTACATTGTTAGTTGAGGTTGGGGAGATCTTTAGTCTCTGGTATTTTGTTTTAGTCTTTAGTTTCTTGACTTCTTCTGGCCTTAGGAATATTGAAGAACCGATTCTGGAGGGATGTAATTTACCGTTCTTAATATGCTCATAGATGGTTTTGGGACTTAGGTTGACATACCGGGCGACTTCTTTAATCGTGTACCTACTTTTCTCCATATCCTATCCTTTTTAATAAAATACCACAACTTTCTGGAATTGTCAAATTAAAAATCAATGAAGCTCGTCGGCAATATTGATGTTATCAAATATTATTCTCACTTTGTTCATATATAATAGGAGAGGATATGAAAAATTACTTTCGCACCAAAGACCTTGCTGAGGCTTCCTTCCTATACGCCTCCAGCATAAAACTAATCCAATTAGACCAGGATAACGGACGATTTTGGTTCGTTTTTGAAGATAAAGATCGCTGTGAACAGCTGACAGACTCTTTTTGGAGCAAAGAAGCATCTGTGAATGCTAAGGAGTACGCTGATGCCATAAGGACGTTAAAGGATCTGATTTTTAACAAAGATAGGAGATGAAGATGGAGATAATAA
>JBFZAD010000084.1:0-3142 GCA_041309125.1 Candidatus Omnitrophota bacterium | reverse complement strand
ACCAGTTGGCCCTGTTACAAAGATAATGCCGTTGGGTTTTCTTAAAAGCATCGCGAAGGTCTCTTTGTCGTTTTCAGAAAGCCCTAATTTATTGATATCATATAGAACTGTAGTGGGAAGTAGCCTTATAACAACACTCTCGCCATAAGGAGTTGGTATAAAAGATACCCTTAAGTCTATCTTTTGTTCTCCTATCTTTACAACTGTCTGGCCATCTTGAGGCAATCTATGCTCAACTATATCCAAGTTAGACATAATCTTAATCCTGGAAAGTATTGCAGATATAAAATTCCTAGCATCCGAAACCACATTGGCATCATAAAGAACACCGTCAATTCTATATCTAAACCTCACCTTCTCTCTATAGGGTTCAATATGTATGTCGGTTGCCCTCTTCTCGTATGCATCAAATATGATTTTATTCACTAAGTTTATTACAGTGGCATCTTCGCCTGTTTTTTCTATATCCTCGATTTCTTGTCTGGGAGTAATCTTTGAGCCAGAAAGAGAAACCCCCGTCTTTTCTGTCAGTCTATCTACGGTATTAGCCCCAAGGCCATAATACCTTCTCAACAATTCAAGGATATCTTCTTTATTAGAGAGTACCACGCTCACCTGATACCCCAATTGCAAACCTATCTCATCCTGGGTCTTGATATCAATCGGATAATATACTGCAATAGTAATACAGTTATCTATGATATTAAGAGGCATAAACTGATAATGCCATGCAATTTTTATAGGAATCTTACTCGTAACTAACGGGTTAACGATTTCATTTTTAACAGAACGATAAGGAATGCCTATCTTGGCTGCCAAAGATTTCAATATCAACTTTTCATCTACACCATTATCATGGACAAGCTTCGCGATTATAGAGTGGCCAAAGTATTTGTCATTTTTGATAATATCATTAAGTGATTTCTTACTGATAATTTTTTCTTCAATCAAGAGATTACAAAGAATATTGTCTATTTGTCTGCTCATATTTATTAAAAGTTTATTGTGGCACCTTGCCAATCATATAAAATTGCTTGGCATCCATCTTGTCGTATTTACCTGCAAGGATATCTTCGCAGTCCTGCAGGGTCTCTTCAACCGAAAGATATGCACCCTTCATTCCGGTAAATACCTCGCTGACTGTAAATGGTTGAGTCATATAGTTCTGAAGTTTTTGCGCGCGTTCATATATAACTCGATCCAATGCAGATAACTCTTCAATACCAATAACTGCTACTATTTTTCTTAACTCCGCATATTTAGTAAATACAGAAAGGACTTCATTGGCAATCCTAAAATGTCTCTTACTGATTACTTGTGGGTCTAGATTTGAAGATGAGCTAAGAAGAGGATCAACTGCAGGATAGAGTCCGCGCTGAACCATATCTCGCGAAAGCGCCATAACCGAATCTAGATAGCTAAATATTGCAACTACAGCAGGGTCTGTCATGTCATCTGCAGGCACATAGACTGCCTCAAATGCAGTAACAGAACCAGCGCCTTCAATTGACCGTATCCTTTCCTGGAATTCGCTGACCTCTGAAGCAAGTGTGGGCTGATAACCTGTCTCAGAGGGAACCCTTCCCAAGAGTGTCGATACCTCTTGTCCTCCTTGAACAAAACGAAAGACATTATCCATAAATAATAAAACATCTTTATTTTTATTCTGTATGTACTCTGCAAGTGTAATGCCAGTTCGTATGACATCTGCCCTTGCTCCAGGAGATTCATTCATCTGACCAAATGCCATCATAACTCGAGGAAGCAGGTTGTGATCCTTTAGTTCGAAATACAGATCGTTTCCCTCTCTTATCCTCTCTCCAACACCGGTAAAAACACAGGCACCGCTATGTTTTGAAACAATATTATTTATAAGCTCCAAGATTACAACTGTCTTTCCGCAGCCTGCCCCTCCGAGAACCCCCGTCTTTCCGCCTTTAACTTGAGGAAACAGCAAGTCTATTATCTTTATGCCAGTCTCAAGCACCTCTAACTTTTCCCTAGCACCCTTTAATCTAAATGTTGCCTTTACAGCAGGTTTTCTTATTACATCCTTTTCTTTTGTAATAACTGGCCCCTTGCCATCCAGAGGGCCACCAACTGCATCTATCATCCTTCCGAATAGCTCATCGCCAACAGGTATGGTAACAGGCGCTTGGGTATTATAAGCACGGCTATTTCTTTGTAGGTCTGTTGTATCGGACAAAGATATACACCTTGTAATGTTTCCAGGCATATGTTCAGCCACCTCTAAGAGCACCTCTCTTGAGTCAACTGTATATGCCTTTATAACATCAAATGTCTTAGGCACGTCTTTAGCCTTTAAAAATTTAACATCCACCACAGGACCTTGAACTGCTATTATCTTGCCTATCTTATCATACTGTTCCATTCTTGCCCCTTTTCTAATTACTCTTTGCGCTGATTATTGCAGCAAAAACCTCTCTCATGCTCGCATCTACCTCTTCCTGCCTTGCCTTATTATACCTTAGTCTTAACTTCTTTCCTTCCTCTACCAAAAATTGCAGGCTCCCTTCAAGTTGTACTGACTGCGCAGCAAATTCTGAAAGCTTACTATCAAAGAAGGTCTCATATAACTTGCAAGTTATCCAGGTGCCAACCAAATATTCAGCTAAGCTTGCAGGGTCTGATTCAATGGACAACTCCTGCCTTTCTTGTAAAACAAATTTCTCCTTTTCATTAAATAGATCCCCAGCCGGCAGTAATTTAATAGCCTCTACTTTCTGAGAAGTAAAAGTAATGGGATTTGCATATACAAGCTGAAGGCGGCCTAGCTTATTTTCATGACACTGCTTCAAACAATAATCTCTGATATCCAATGCCTGTTGGTATCTCTTTCTTTCATCTATCGCAGGAAATACAACTACTTTTTTTCCAGCGCTCTTTAACTTTGCAGCCCCACGTTTACCGGTAACAATAAACTCTGCCTCTCTATCACCTGCAACAGATATAGCCATGTTGCAAAGTTTTGCATTGAGCGCACCCATAAAACCTATATCGGATGCAATCACAATAACTCCCATACAATCATTTTTTGGCTTTAAGACAAAGTGGTCTATGTCGGCAAGGCCAACCATTTGAAAGAAACTTGTAAAATACGAGTCAAACTTTTCGAATTTTT
>JBFZAD010000083.1:0-9168 GCA_041309125.1 Candidatus Omnitrophota bacterium | reverse complement strand
ATCTGTCAACAAAATCCCAAGCCCCATATTTTTTAAATCTTTTATTATAGCTTGGGCCTCTGCAACAACAATCGGGTCAATCCCGGAAAATGGTTCATCCAGGAGGATAAAAGATGGGTTTGTCACAAGCGCCCTTGTAATCTCTAAACGACGTCTCTCTCCTCCAGATAATGTGTATGCCTTATTTTTTGCCAAATGGGCTATCTTTAGCTCCTCTAATAATTTATTAAGGCGCATCTTTCTCTCGCTAAAACTTATGGGAAGCGTCTCCAATATCGCCATAATATTTTCCTGCACTGATAATTTCTTAAATACCGACGGCTCCTGAGAAAGATACCCAATGCCAAAACGAGACCTGATATGTATAGGCAGGCGGGTGATATCCTGATTATCAAAAATTATTCTACCCTTATCACAAGAAATAATTCCTACCACCATATAGAAAGTAGTAGTCTTACCGGCGCCATTTGGCCCCAAGAGGCCTACAATCTCGGAGCGCCTGACTATCATATCTACGCCCTTGACTACAGTTCTCGCATTATAAGATTTCGTTAAACCTTTTATCTCTAATAAATGCATATTTTAAACTATTTTCCAAAGGCAGGACTTAAAGAATCGCCTTCAGTATACAAAAACAGCTTGGGTCTTCCAGTTAGTGTTATCTTTTTATCAATTGAAGTATAGACTGCCTTATCGCTGAATGTTACATTCTCTCCTCTTGCGATCTTCACATTTCCTTCTGCAACAACCTTATCTATGTTGCCTGATTTTGCACCAAATAACCCTAACTCATCTGACTTAGAATTCTTTTCACTATCATCTTCTTTCTTATCATTTAAAGAAAAGGTTATAGTTAATTTATCGCAATAAATTGTGCCCTCGTCGCTTGTTGCTACTACATTATTGTTAAATACTGCCTCATTATTTTCATAGGCCACCTCAAGAGGACCATCGCAATTAATAATAAGTCTGTTTTTACCAATCGCAATGCTCTCCTGTTTTCCTTCCGGTTTTATTTCTACCTGGACATCCTTATGAAGATAAAACTTGTTTAAAGCAGTACTTGCCTTGGCACCCTGACTTTGTGCCTTCATATTATCGCGTTCAATATTAACCGTTTCATTTGTAGTAATAGTCTGCCCCTTTTGATCCCAATCCAGAGATTCTGTAGTAAGTTTAGCTCCTGAGGCCGTAGTTGCAACCACATTGCCTTCAAGGCGCATTGAACCGGAATCCTTGTTAAGATTTCCCTTGTCAGCGCTAAGGTTTACATCTTCCTGTCCAAATATCTGGCCTTCAAAATCCTCTATCTCAACATCCTCTTTAAATATATCTGCTGATTTACCCTCTATCTGCCAGCTCTTTTTACCCTTGTCACCGTATCCGACAAGGTTAAAATCTGTTATCTCTTGCTCAGGGGTTTTTACTTGATCTTGAGCAAGAAGCACATGTTTAAAAACCATCGATACAAATAAAAGCATCAAAAATAAACTTATTAATTTCTTCATAAAACTACCTGTACCCCGAGATAACCTCTGTCCATTTATTTTGAGACTTTAATAATAATTCGGATAATTCCCTGACTGCGCCTCTGCCACCTGATTTAGCTGTTATATAGTGGGCTGCATCCTTAATCTCTTGGCATGCATTATTTACAGCAACCTTAAAGCCGGCAAGCTTCATAGCAGACAAATCTACAAAATCATCTCCTACAAAACATATCTGTTCATCTTCTAAATCATATTTAGCTTTTATCTTTTTATACACATTCGATTTTACAACATCTTCGAATACGGCCTCAACCTGCATATCGCGCGCCCTGGGCGCTATGCATTTTGAATTTTTAGCAGTAATTAGAATTGTCTTTATGCCGCCTTTTTTTAATAGGCATACGCCCATACCATCGTGCACATCAAAAAATTTCATGTCATTCCCACGGCTATCGTAGATAATCCTACCGTCGGTAAGTACTCCGTCTACATCCAACAATAACATCTTGATCTTCTTTGCCCGCTCTTCTATCGTCATACCTTATAAAAACTTATGTACTATATAACCCGTTGAACTCGTTGAACTATATTATACTAAACCTGCTTTCAGCAGATCCTGTACATCCAATAAACCAACAGGCCTATAATTCTTATCAACAACAGGAACCTCATCTATCTTCTTTTCTTGTAATATACGCATGGCTTCGGCAGCCAACATATCTTTTCTCACCACCGTTGGTCTTTTTGTCATGACTTCGCTTATCTTTCGTTTTGGCAATTCCATATCAACTTCGAAATGCCTACGTAAATCTCCATCAGTAAAGATACCTACGACCTTTCCTTTTCCATCAACAACGGTTGCAGAGCCTGCCCTTGCCTGTGTAATCTTTAATAATACGCTTGAGATCTTCTTATCATACCTAACAACAGGATTAGATTGACCCTTTCGCATAATATCCTCAACCGTCAACAAAAGCCTTTTGCCTAAAGCCCCTGCGGGATGAAAAAATGCAAAATCTTTTTCTTTAAATCCTTTTTTCTCTAATAGGCAAACTGCCAATGCATCCGTCATAGCTAATGTAGCGGTAGTAGAGGCTGTCGGAGCCAGGCCCATAGGACAGGCCTCTCTTTTAACAGATACATCCAAAACCACATCGCTATATTTAGCAAGTATTGATTGCAAATTCCCTGTTAAGGAAATAATCTTACATGCAATCTTTTTTAATAGTGGCAGGAGCTGTTTCATCTCATCGCCTGTTCCGCTATTAGAAAGAACTACCACAACGTCATCTGACTTAACCTTTCCTAAGTCTCCATGAATTGCTTCTGCAGTATGTAAAAAAAGACTTGGTGTGCCTGTAGAGGCAAGAGTCGCAGAAAACTTTTGTGCAATAATGCCTGTCTTGCCCATACCGCTTACAACAACCCTTCCCTTGGATTTTAAGATAATTCCTAATGCCCGTTCAAAATTAACACCAATTCTCTGCTTTAAGGCTTTAATTGCCTCTATCTCAATATCTAAAACCTCTTTTGCCCTTTTTATACTCACTGAAGTGCCTTTTTTATATTTTTAATATCCTTTAATAGATAAATTAACCTATCTAACTTGAGCATATTCGGCCCATCGCAAAAGGCCTTATCCGGATTAGGGTGAACCTCTAAGAACAATCCATCACATCCAAATGCTACTGCTGCGCGAGAAAGCCCTGCAATAAACTCTCTCTGTCCTGAAGAACTCTTTCCCAGGCCACCTGGAAGTTGTACACTATGGGTTGCATCAAATATTACAGGATATCCGTACCCTCTCATAATGCCAAGAGACCTAAAGTCTGAAACCAAGTTATTATAACCAAAACTTACGCCTCTTTCAGTCAAAATTATTTTTTTATTTCCGCAGGCCTCTATCTTTTTTATAATTTGAAGCATATCCCAAGGAGCCATAAATTGCCCCTTCTTGATATTGACAACCTTTCCCGTCTTTGCTGCCTCAACAATCAAATCAGTCTGCCTGCACAAAAATGCAGGTATCTGGATAATATCAAGCACCTTGCTTGCCTTATTTATTTGGGATATGCAATGCACATCGCTAAGGATACTTATATTAAGCTCTTTTTTAACTCTGTTTAGAATTTCAAGGCCTTTTTCTAAGCCTGGACCTCTGTAAGAATCCAAAGACATCCTATTTGCCTTATCAAAGCTCGACTTAAAAATGAATGGAATCTTTAGACTCGTGCATAACTCTTTTAATCTTTTTGCAACCCTTAGAGTCATTTCAGGAGACTCGATAACGCAAGGCCCTGCAATCAGTACAAAATCCTTTCCTATATTTATATTGCCTAATCTAACAACTGTAATATTCTTATTCCTCTTCATCTTTTCTTGCTAATAAAATATTTTTTGCCTTTTCCAGGTCTCCTGCGGTATCAACGCCCACAGTTTCATATTTTGTCTGGAGGCATTTTATCTTGAATCCATGCTCAAGAACTCTTAATTGCTCAAGCTTCTCTAATCTTTCGAGGTTGCTCTCAAATAGGTTCTTAAAAGTAAAAAGGAAATCCTTGGTATAGGCATATATACCTAAATGTTTGTAGTAGTGGTCTTTTTTTATGTCATATCCATCTTTTGCATAGGGAATGGGGCTGCGAGAAAAATACAGAGCATATCCATCTTTATCTATGACAACCTTTACCACATTAGGATCTGTCAGCTCTTCATCGTCTTCTATCCTCTTTATCAAAGTTGCCATATAAATCTTATTGTTATCCAGAAGCTCTCTTGCCAGAATGTCAATCATTGATGTACGTATTAAAGGCTCATCTGCCTGGATATTAATAACTATCTTAACGTCAATTGGATTTATAACCTCTAATATCCTGTCTGAGCCTGATATATGGCCTTTGGCAGTAAACTCTACTTTAGCGCCAAATCCGGTAGCAGCCTGGGCAACTCTTTCATCATCGCATGCAATAATTAAATCGTCGAGTTGTAAAGATTTTTTTGCCCTTTCCCAAACATGTTGAATCATTGGTTTGCCCAGCAAATCCGCTAATACCTTGCCCTCGAATCTGGTTGAGCTATATCTTGCCGGAATTATACCTATAACATCCATAGTCTAGTCTATCCTTTTTAATAATTCTTCTCTAGATACACAAGCAACTCCAACCTTGCCTACAACAATACCTGCTGCATAATTCGCTAAATGCGCTGCCTCAATGTAACTTGCGCCAGAGGCCTTTGCTAAAGTAAATGTAGCTATTACTGTATCTCCGGCTCCGGAAACATCAAATACCTCCTGAGCCCTTGTAGGGATGTGCACGAATGTACCTCTTTTTTCTAAAAGATACATCCCGTGCTCTCCATGAGTTATTAAAATTGAGCTCAAATTAAGATGCCTTATTAATTCACTAGCTGACAATTCAATGTTTTTTCTATCAATTAATTTCTCTGAAATTAATTTAAAACTATTGGTGGTGTCTTTTAACTTTAGATATCTTAATGCATGCTCTGCCTCTTTTAGATTAGGCGTGATACAGGTAACTCCCCTATATAAATCAATATGCTCCTCTTTCGGGTCCACTGTGATAATCTTTCCTTTTTCTCTTGCAAGAGGAATTACCTCATTAAGAAGAACGCTATTAATAAGACCCTTGCCATAATCCTCTATTATTAACGCATCAACTTTGTCTATATTCTTCTTTATAAAATTAATCAATCTTATGTTTATATCTTTACTAATGTTTTCCGTGGACTCCCAATCTACTCTAACAACCTGTTGATGTCCTGCTATTATCCTTGTCTTTAAAGTTGTGTGTCTTCTCCTGTCAACAATTACTCCGCTAGTTACAATGTTTCTTTTCTTAAGCTCTGATAATAGAATATCTCTATTTTTATCAGGGCCTAAAACACCTACAATCATTGCAGTTGCGCTAAGGCTTCTTATATTGCTTGCAACATTTGATGCACCACCTGGCATATAAGATTTCTTATTTGCCCACAAAACAGGAACAGGTGCCTCAGGAGAAATTCTTTCAACTCCTCCCCATATAAACTCATCCAGAATAAGATCCCCTATGACAAGAATTTTCTTATTCTTAAAATGCCCGATAATACTTTTTGCGCGTTTTTTAGTGATCATGGTAGCAAAAGATTCTATCACAAATTTAAAATTTCGTCAACGCAAGATAATACATCTTCTACCATAATTGCCTTAAGGCAATTAAAGCCATTTTTGCAATTATGGGCAAGGCAAACACGACAGCCAACATCTTTTTGCAAAAATTTATCTCTCTGGCCAACAGGCTTCCATCGTAAAGGAGCAACCCCAGGTTCCTTCCTGCCAAATATTGCTATCACCGGAGTTCCTACTGCAGTTGCTAAATGAACCGGGCCCGAATCATTTGATATAAGAAGTCTCGCTCTCCTTAGAAAGCTAGTCAGTTGGCTTATAGAGGTCTTTCCGGTAAAGTCAATTACACCTTGAGAGTTTCTTACATTTTGCAGAACCTTATCGGTTATATCTTTTTGGCCTTCATCAGATATTATAATAATCTTTGCATTATATTTATCTATTAAGCAATCGGCTAATTTTGCATATTTGTCTTGCGGCCAAATCCGCGAGGCGCAGCTTGCACCTGGGTGTATGGCTATAATTTTATCATAGGTTGAAACCTTATTCTTTTGCAACAAGTCATCAATGTATTTTTCACTTTCTGCTCTTATAGGAACAAACGGACTCTTATCTTTTGGCTCAATACCAATTGTTCTTAACACATCAAGGGTATATTCTAATTCATGCCTTTGTCCCAAATGCTTAGCATATAATATCTTTTTTGTAAGCAAGAACCCAAATTTGCGGTTATAGCCAACTCTCTGCGGTATCCCTGCAATAAAAGTCATTATATTGACTCTATTAATAGGATGAAGAATAACTGCCAGGTCAAATTTTTTCTTCCTCAACATAAAAGCAAACTTCACAGAGGACAACCAACTTTTTTCTTTCTTATCCTTATCATAGACTATGACTTCATTTAAATACGGGTTACCTTCAACAATATCTTTTGTGTAAGGCCTTACCATCATAGAAATGTAGCTCTCTGGAAATGCACTGCGTAGCGCCTTAATAACTGGCGTTGACAATATGACATCTCCTATTCTGTCAGTACGCACAATCAATATGCGGTTGTATTTTTTGCTCATAATAGCAATTTATCAATATAGCGGTTTAACAATTTAGCAATTAAATATCTCTTTTACCTTAGAAAAGACTTCCTCGCTACTTAATGAATTCATGCATTCTGCGCTGTTAAATTGACAATGTGCACTTTTACATGGTGCGCATTTAAGATTCTTTCTCGCTACATATCCATTCTCACCCCATGGCCCGTATCCCTTATCATCTCCTGGGCCGAATATAACTAAAACAGGCGTATCTAGATAGCTGGCCAGATGCCCTGTTCCAGTATCGTTAACAATAATCAAGTCGCATCTTTTAAAAAGTGCGCATAATTGTCTTAACTTAGTCTGGCCATAAAGATTTATGATTCTATCCTTATCAATAATGTCTCTATAGATCTCTTCTATAATTCCTTTGTCATTGCCTGTACCTACGAGCACGATCTTTGTCTTATAGTTCTCTAATATGAGATTGGACAAACCAGCATAACCATTGGCAGTCCAACGTTTTAAATAACTCATCGCCCCTGGGTTCATCGCAATTAATTTATCGGTCTTAGTTATTCTGTTTTCATTTAATAACCTATCCACGTACATTATGTCTTTGTCTTGGGGAAATAAAGATTTATTGTACTCTTTGGGTAATTCTATTTTTAATAACCTTTTCAACTTCCATAAATTTTTTTCTTTCATATGGAGTATATCTTTTGGCGCTACCAAAAATGGCGTAGATTTTACTTTTGCATTAATAAATAAAGGAAAGGCGGTATTTCTAAAATCTATTACAAAATCATAATTGTCTGATCGTAATTTCATAGCCAATTCTATTTTTTTAGAGATATTCGAATATTTATCATAGACAATCAACTCATTCACAGCAGGATTATCTTGAAAAATATCTGTTACGCGCGGACCTGACATAACAGTAATTTTTGCTCCAGGAAAAAGATGCCTTAATATATCTACTGCGGGCAATGTCAGAATGCAATCGCCGATACTGCTTAAAGTAATTACCAAGATATTATTATACTGCATTTTAATAATTTAAGAGGGGTTAGATTTTGTCTACGATCTTAAGGAAGGCCTCAACTAGCTTCGGGTCAAATTGGGTCCCTGAATTTTTCTTTACCTCTTCTAACGCCTGTTCTTTTGAAAGAGGGTTTTTCCTGTATGGCCTTGCAGATGTCATTGCCTCATATGAATCTGCCAATGCAATAATGCGAGCACCTAGTTTTATTTGCGTACCAGATAGCCCATCAGGATAGCCCTTCCCGTCAAAACGCTCATGGTGCTGGCGTACTAATTCTACTACCTGCTTTAAGAAACCTAAATTTTCCAGTATCTGAGCGCCTTTTACAGAATGAGTCTTTACTTGTTCCCATTCCTCTGGCGTAAGCTTATCCGGCTTTCTAAGTATAGAATCCTCAACTCCAACCTTGCCTAAATCGTGCAATTCCGAGGCTTCTCTTATTTCTTCCATTTCTTTTGAGGAAAGCCCTAATTCTTTACCTATTAAAACTGCAAATTTCGTTACGTTATCAGAGTGGCTTCTGGTATAGCTGTCCTTTGCCTCTATAGTATCAGCTAAAGCCTTAATGGTATTAACATAGGTTAACCTTAAATCTTCATATAATTTTTGTAGATTTTTGGTCCTTTCCTTTACCCTTACTTCCAAAATAGCAGTTTGTTCCTCAAGGAGCATATTCTTCTTCTCAAGCTCATCAATAAGCCTCTTATTAGTGATAAGCATTTTTCTGTACGAAACAGACTTCTTAACGGTGAAGGTGATTTCCTCAATATTAAATGGTTTAGTTAGATAATCATGTGCCCCCAAACGCAGTGCTTCTCGAACTGTATCAAAGGATGGGTATCCAGTAACAATCAAAATCACCGCATCAGGGTCATGCTTTTTGGCTGCTTCTAAGACATGTATTCCGTCTAAATCCGGTAGCCTTATATCTGTAATTATCGTATCAAATTCAGTGGTTATAGCAGCCTCTATGCCTGACTGGCCCGTAGACCTTGTAATCACTTCATAGCCAGAGTCAGTCAGCGTATCTTTTAATAAATTACGTATGACCTCTTCATCATCAACTACTAATATTCTTCCTTCCATATATTTATAATATTAAACTAGCTTCCCTTTAAAAACTTAGATTTTTATTATACCATATATCACAAAAAGATATCATAAAATTTTAGAATCTTTAATTCTGTCTATTACCTCCTCTGCGCTAATTTGCTTCATACATTTATTATCTACGCAATCTAAATTATAACAAGGGACCTTACAAGCTACCTTAGACTGTATTGCTATATTTTTATTCAAATCATAAGGGCCGGTTATCTTTGCCAATGTGGGGCCGAATATTGAGATAGTCTTTGCGCCAACTGCCAGAGCAAGATGTAACGGACCTGAATCCGCAGTAACAACTAGTCTTGACTTACGCATAAGGCAGGCCAATTGCCCTAATGTCGTTCGGCCGGTTAGAACAATGGGGTTTCT
>JBFZAD010000082.1:0-3705 GCA_041309125.1 Candidatus Omnitrophota bacterium | reverse complement strand
TTATTGAACGCATAATCAAATCTTATCTGAGGCAGATGCCCTCTATCCTTACCCTTGCCAGATAATGATAGTGAAGTACTTGGACTTGGACTTGTGCTCTCATTGGCCCTTAGAAAATAGTACCAGAAAGAGAGTTTGGTCTTTTCTGAAGGTCTAAGCGAGACAGAAAAATTGTATGCTTGTAAATTTGTCCAATATCCTAGAATTTTTGTCTCGGCTGCCATAGTTAAAACATATAGCTCTGAAATCCAAGGCCAGCGAGAGAACAGCGGATCCCATGCCTCATTGTCAGATGTGCCTAAATCATCACCTGAAAGACATGCATAACCAATTGTTGCCTTTGGAGACCAAGCCACATCCTTAAAACTCTTATCCAAATAAACATACCCTCCTGAAGCCTTTCGATCATTATTCCCATAATCTCCAAACTGACCTGCTATTTGACCTCTTAAGGTAAATGGTGAGAATTCATACTTTGCAAAAGCGCCTATCGTATTAATCCTACCTTTCTCAGATTGAAAGCTAGTTCCACCACCTTCTTCTTCTTCCATCTTGTAGATATAAAATGGTTCGAGTGATAAATCTTTGATAGATTTATTTTTTAAATATAGCACTAAACCTTCTTCATCAGTAGTGTTTAAAGCCTGTGGTGCCTTGTCTAGAGTAGGTGTAGTTGCTGACGCAAGTTTCAAACGATTAATTACAGGCAGATATTCTTCATCTCTTGGGTTATTCATATAAATGAAATCAAGCGTATTCTCATCATCTACCTTCCAGCTTGCCTTCAGGGCATTAAAATAAAATGTCCTTGAGCCATCCTGGGGAGTCCCATCCATAATTAGAAACCCTTCGCCATATGTCCCAAGAAAATCCTGTCTGCCTACTCGCAAATCAACTGGTAGGTCTAAGAAATTTTTGATATCTGCATATAGATTATCAAAAACTATTTCATTGATATCAAAATGGTAACCTTTTTTAGTATCAGATTTATCTCCGCTTGAACCATAGAAGTAGGCATATGGCTTGAATTCATTTGTTAATTTTACAAATAAGCTTATGTTTTCATCTAAATCTGCCTGACCCCAAAGAGAAGTTTTAAATCTAAAGAAATTACGATTATCTAACACATTATTCTCCATATCTTTCCAGTTTTTCCAATACTCATGACGCAGCCGCCAGGTATGGCCCCATTTCAATTTCATTTGTGAAGCAACAGATTCATCTGCAAAAACATCTGATACAAATGCAATAGTAACAACCAGCAACAAAGTTAGAAAAATAATTTTCCTCATATCTTTTTCTCCTCCTTAAAAGTTATTTCAAATATTTAAAACATTCATCTACATGCTGCTTTGGCAGCTTATTTGTAAACGCGCTTACTAAGAATGCGACAATTAATGATATGGGCAACATTACAACAATTGGATCAACCACAACCCATGGGAAACTTGCAAGGGTTGGCTTATTAAATAAAAGTTTGCATAATCCAATTGCCTCTGATTCCTTCTGGTGAATAAACAAAAGCCAAAATCCAGTACCTAAAAAGCCAACAAGCATGCTTGAAATTACTCCTGCCTTAGTCATGCCCTTATAAAAAAGTGCACCAATATAAGAAGGCAGGAATGTACTTGCGCACAATCCAAAAAATATTGCAGTTGCAATCGCAATTACGCTTCCTGGCAATTTGTAGCCTAAAATTATTGTAACTATGATACCCATAATAATACCTATTCTTGTAATGCCTACTGTATAAGAAGTGTGTTTGCCTTTTAGAATAATTCTCTCGAATAAATCTCTTCCGATAGAAGTACCCATTGCATGGAATTGAGAGCTTGTGGTTGACATAGCAGCTGCTAAAAGTGTTAGCATGAATACATATATAAACCACTGAGGCATTGCACTATTAATATAAGTAGGGATAATCTTATCAATATTATTTTGAGTAACTGCTACCGAGATCTTTCCAAAAGCCGGATTATTCACAAAGTAGACATTGGTAAGGGCTCCTACTACAAAAGCCACACCAGTCATAAAAAGAATGAATATACCACCTGAAACTACGGCACGGTTTATCTCTTTATTGCTCTTTACAGTCATAAATCTGACTGCTAATTGAGGTTGAGTTAAAACTCCAACTCCAACCCCCATTACAATTGTAGACACCAAATTCCACCAAAGATTGGAACCAAATTTAGGCATATTAGTCCAACCCTGATGACCAAGAGAGGCCAGCTTCTCCGGCACCAGATTTGCAATATTTGTCAGTGCCTGATGTGCATTAACTACTCCGCCTAATTTTGCATAAGTAAATATAAGAAGAACGATCATTCCTACAAACATAATTGCACCCTGCAGCGCATCTGTATACATAACTCCCTTAAGCCCTCCTGCCAAAACATAACAACATATAATTATTGAATATATCAAGAGAGCAACATTATAGTTAATATGCGGGCTGAATGTAGCTTCAATAAAACGAGCCGCTCCAATTAAAACTGCCGAGGCATAAAGAGGCATAAATATAAATATGACTAAGCCGCTAAAGCCCTGAATAAACTTTGACTGAAAGCGCCTACCTAATAATTCAGGAAATGTGTGGGCGTCAAGGCCATGGCCCATCTTTCTGGTGCGCTTGCCAAATACAATAAATGCTATGATTATACCAACAAAAATATTTAAAAACGTAAGCCACAATAATCCCATTCCAAATAATGCAGCAGCTCCACCGAATCCAACAATGGCTGAGGTGCTTATGAACGTAGCTCCATAGGAAAGCGCCATTATTAAAGGGTGGATACTCCTGCCTGCGACAAGATAGTCGAGAGCATTTCTCGTTCTCTTGTAGCCGTAATAACCCAAGTACCCTACCATAAATAGGTATACAACTACTGTTATAGTTAACAAAAGAATATTATTCATATTAACTCCTTATTAATATTATAATTGTTCTTCAACCTGTTTCTCATCTTTTACCCATTTTACATCTTCAGGTTTTACCTGTTCATCCCCTTTATTCCAATTAGCTATTCCATAAAAAGCACAAAAAACAGCACTTAAAATGCACAAAACATATGCAGACCAAATAGCAGGTGCCGGTATTCCTAAAAAAGCCATCAGAATCACCCCCTTGTGTTTTTTTATTACTGGAGTAAAACTATCTTATTTGTAAGGAGTTACTTAATTGTATTACCTTACTACCTTTTTGGCTTTTAGGCAAGAGTTTTTTTATTATTTAGAATTTTTAAAAAATTTGGGTTTAGCTCCGGGATTTTTTAGGTAGGTATTAATAATAATTGGTTTATACAAAAGTCTTAATTAAGAAATTATGCCCTGCCATACACCTGAGTCATACTTAACAGCCTGGAATACATATCATCTGTTATCTGGTTCTCAGAGAGACGCCACTGCCAGTTGCCTTTAGTAGTTGAAGGCTTATTCATCCTGGCCTGCTCTCCCAGTCCAATAATATCTTGTAAAGGAAAAATAGAGATTCTGGCAACTGACATCATTAGAATCCTAATAATCTCCCAGTTAAGCTCACTAGGAGTAAGTTTTCTTCCTATATAGCTAAATAACCTCTTTTTGCTTTCAGGGCCTGCCTCTTTTTCAAACCAACCCCTAAGAGTATTATTATCGTGCGTACCAGTATAAACTACAAAATTCTTATCAAATGAATGGGGTAAATACGGATGCATAGGGTCATCA
>JBFZAD010000081.1:0-4871 GCA_041309125.1 Candidatus Omnitrophota bacterium | reverse complement strand
ATATTGTTCCAGAGCCATGATGTCCTGATATGGGTGGCTCTTCTCCATGGTGTGGCATATAACTATAGACCTTTGGCAAGAGTCCCGTTTGACAATAGCCCAGCTCACCTTTTATGCGGTTTACACAGCATTTCCTTGGGCATATAGTGCATCTTTCAAGTAATTTAAACAAAATATCAAGTATGCTTTTTAGTTTACCATCTTTATACAGATTAATATAAGAAGGGTATTCCATGGCAGGGGAGTTATTCTTAGTGAATCCTTAGCTCTTCTATGTTCTTATACGAATAATTTATTCTTTCTTCAATTGGCGGGTGTGAGCTGAAATAGACGAACGGACTAGATTTGCCCTGTTTTTTTGACTCATTGTCTAATTTTTTAAAGAAACTTATCATTCCATCGGGATTGTAGCCTGAATTATATGCGTATTTGACCGCCAGCTTATCTGCAAGGCGTTCATCGCCCCTGCTGAATCCTAAACTTATCGTTGTCTCTGTTATATCCATGGCCTTTACTAAATATGCATTGTCTATCTTGTTTGATGCTATTGCCATGATAATAGAAATTGGTATAGATAGCTGTAGCCTTTTTACACTGTGTTTTGCCGCAATATGGCCTAATTCATGAGCAACCACGCAGGCAAGTTCATCATCGGTGGCTGATTCTATTAGGCCTGAATTAACAAATATAAATCCACCTGGTAGGGCAAAGGCATTTATTTCTTTATCTTCTACTACATAAAAGTGGTACTCAAGCTCTTTTCTGTCTGAAAAACCACTTACCTTTTTGCCTATAGACTCAAGCCTATTCATTAGAGCCTTATTGTTAGAAATTTTTAACTTATTTTTAAAACCATCTGCCATAGATCGGCCCCAAGCTACCTCTGTCTTTGCACCTATTAATATAATTTCATCTCTACCTGTTGCAGGATTATATATGGTTGAGCAACCCGAAATCAAAAAAGTTAAAATTATAGCTATTATTTTCATCTCATTATTAATTTTTATTCCTAATTTTTAATTCACTTAAGTATTTATTTCTTACTTCATTGAAGAAGCCAATATATTCCTTTGTCTGATAGTCAGGATATGTCCATGGCAATGCCTTGAATTGACCGTCTTGATATGTCAGCGTAATCTCGCCAAATATTCCCTTTTCTAGGTAGATTCTGTGTGAATAGTTTTTTGTTGTTGCTAGTATTAATTTTGCTGCATCGATATAACCGGGATCGATATTTATTCTACGCCTTCCATTTTTCGATAACTTGATTTCAATTTTATTGGTGAGTAATTTTATAGCACAGAATTTATCCGGCTTAATAAGTTTTCTAAAGGACAAAAATTTACGTTTTAAATTATTGCCGAATTCCTTTTTATAATAATCTGTATACACAAAGTCCCATATAGGGCTTTCTAGGCAAAGTGGGCCAAATGTTTTTATTAGCCTTCTTTCAGATTCTTTTAAAATCTGAATATCCGAAAAGATAAAGCCTGCTATTAATTTTACAGGAAAATGTTTAATGCATTCACCCATAAAGGCCTATCTTTTTGATGCTATGAGATTAAATATGGGGTGCTTCTTTTGAGATGTGGTATTTGACATACTGGGAGATTTTTTCTCTTGAGAGCTTTGTCATCCTGTTAAAGTATATTGCGGTGTTATATTTATCGCTACCTGGTATGGGTTCATTCCTTACTACAACACCCTCGCAGGTTATCCTTGTTGTTTTGGGATGGCCATTTGAGGTTTCCATGATAGGTAAAAGCAGGATCAGCTTAAGCTTTGTAAACTCGGCAATAACCTTTTCTGTCTGGCATAGTATGCCTGCGGCACTTATATTTTGAGTCTGAGTGACTAAATCATAGTCCTTATCCAGCAGCTTTATGGATATATTTTTCTTAATTCGCGGTGATAGTCTTCTTTCTTGCATAGAGTAAATTTTGCCTTTTTTATTGTTTCTCTCCCTTGCCCTTATTTTTCCCTGTCTTGAAACACTTTTTAGAGCAATAATATTTCTGGTTCCTATAATATCTTTTTATCTTTTTTAATTGTTTTCCGCAGCCTGCGCAATTAGCTATTGCCACAGGTTGTGCCTGCGCTGCGGTTTCTTTCTTAGCTTCTTCTACCATTTTATCTCCTTTATTCGTGTAGTGCCAGATAATCCTCTAGATATCTTCTCTTGGTAAGATCTACCTCTAAAAATTCTAAGCCAAATTGAAATTTATCCGAGTACCTGACCCTCTTTGACCATATTACTCTAGCTATAAGCTCGATGACCATAGAGAACAGGTTTAATTGTACAAAGATGTCTGACAAAGTAGGCATAAAATCTTCAGTGGCAATTCTTAATCCTTTATTACTGACATCAAGAGAAAGCGCGTTATTAAACTGATTGTTGGTCATTATTCTGTATTTTATAGGTAGATGCAGCTCTACCCTCTTATTCTGTCTCTTTTCTTTAAAAAAACCTGTAGTTTCCATGATAGAATATTAATTTAAATATCAATTTTTTAATATAGCACACAAATCTGAGGTTGTCAATTGATTACTAAGGCTAATTCTTTTTGTGTAGCTTTTTGGCATAAGATATACTTTACAAATATGGGCTTTCTTGTTAAAATATAAAGGTAAATAAGATTAAAAAAATAATATGTATACCAAATTCTACGGCCTAAGCGAGAAGCCTTTTAATGTTACTGCCGATGCAGATTTTTTCTTTTTGAGCAAACAGCATAAAGAGGCTATAGCAAGCTTAATCTATGGTATAGCTGAAAGAAAAGGTATCTTGTGCATTACGGGCGAAGTCGGCACCGGTAAGACCACGTTATGCAGGGCATTATTGAAACGCCTGGATAAAACAATAAAGACTGCCTTTATCTTGAATCCTAGCTTTTCAGGGGTTCAGCTTTTGCAGGCCATAATCCAGGATTTCGGCCTGCCCGTTACAAATAGATCCAAGATATCACTTGTAAACCAGCTTAATAAATTTTTGCTGGATCTGGCATCTAAAAATGAAAATGCAGTTTTAATAGTCGATGAGTCTCAAAACTTAAAACCTTCTCAGCTTGAGCAGATACGGTTATTATCAAACCTGGAGACTGAAAAAGAAAAATTATTACAGATAATTCTTGTGGGTCAACCTGAACTTCAAGATAAACTTAGGCTAGATAATCTAAGGCAGCTTCGTCAGCGGATAATGGTTAATTACCAGATACGCCCCTTTGAAGAAATAGAAATAAAAAATTATATTGACCATCGTCTTAATATTGCAGGAGCAGATGGTAGGGTGAGGTTCCATGAAGCTGCAATTTATGAAATCTTTAATTTTTCAGGTGGGATCCCGAGAATGATTAATACTATATGTGACCTTGCTCTCTTAGCGGGTTTCGTAAGGGAAACCCTTGAGATTAATGCAGAGCTTATTCGCGAAGTCAGAAAGGAGTTCGCCAGATGAGCCTTATCTATGATGCCCTTAAAAAAGCACAGATTAATCTGGGTAAACCCAGAAATCCTGACAAGCGTCGAGAAAATTAACCTACAACTAATATAAACAGGTTAAAAAAAAGTTTTAGGGTTGCTTATTTGACTCTGCCTTTGATTTTTTTATCAGGCGTAATTGTCACCTTTTTCTTAATTAAACTGTTTAGCAAGACCAGGGTCGAGTCAACTGAAGCAGTTATTACTTACAATAAGGAACCATATGTTTTGGCAGAAAATGGTAATAATGCAATGATTCATAGTATGCCAAGACTTAAATTAAAAGGCATACTTAGTGATGCTGCCGGTAATTTTTCTACGATAATTAATAAGAGTATCTTAAAGGAGGGTCAGACAATATTGGGGGCGATAATTGACAAGATACATGTTGATAAGGTAGATCTGACCTTTAGAAATAAGAAGTTTTCTCTATATCTTCGCTAATCTCTCACCTACGGCCTGCTTAATAATATTTAATTCTATCCCCTTCTTTACAATTACTTTGCCTACCTTTACAGGAAGAACAAATCTATTAGTTCCAGTAACGAATTTTTTATCATGGTAGTGGGCTTTTATTATCTTAGAAAGACTAACTCCTTTTATCTTGGTGGGCAACCCTGTAACTTTAATAAGATTTTCAATTCGGTTATATTCTTTAAGGTTTAATAGCCCCAACATCCTGCTTATACCGGCACTGCATAAGATACCTAAAGCAATTGCCTCACCGTGGCGGATGCCTTTGTAGCTTGCTGCTGTTTCTATTGCATGCCCTATTGTATGCCCAAGGTTTAAGATCGTCCTTATACCTTTTGTCTCTTTCTCATCTTGTTCTACGATTCTTGCCTTAACACTTGAGCATCTATAAACTACATTTAATATCTCACTTTTGCCTAGCTTAATAATATCCTTGTATTTTCTTTCTAAATAATTAAACAACTTAATATCTTTTATGATTCCATATTTTATTGCTTCTGCAAGACCAGAGATGATATCTCTCTTGTCTAAAGTTTTCAATAAAGATGTATCTGTAAAGACAAGATCTGGTTGATAAAAGGCCCCTATCAGATTCTTACCTGCGCTTAGATCAACTGCGGTTTTTCCTCCTATAGAGGAATCAATCTGGGCCAACAAGGTCGTGGGTATTTGTATATAAGGTATGCCTCTTTTGTATGTAGCAGCGATAAAGCCAGATAGGTCTCCTATCACTCCTCCTCCTAGTGCAATAATAAATATCGACCTTTTTTTATCATATTTCGATATGTTATTTATAACTTTGAACATAACATCATATGATTTTGCTTTTTCAGAATCAGGCACTTTTATAGTTTTGACTGAGAATTTATTTTTTATCAACGACTTCTCTAGAGTCTTGCCAAGATTCTTTTTTATCCTGA
>JBFZAD010000080.1:0-14374 GCA_041309125.1 Candidatus Omnitrophota bacterium | reverse complement strand
TCGTGTCGCGTAACTCTAATAACCTCTTCGATAGTCGTAATACCCTGCTTTGCCTTGCTTAAACCATCATCCCACAGAGTCATCATTCCTTGCTCTATTGCCTCTTTTTTAATCTTACTTGTAGAACTTTTAATATTAATCAAATCCCTTATTCTATCATTTACATCTAAAAGCTCATATATTCCTGTTCTTCCTCTATATCCTGTAAATTTACAAGCCTCGCAACCCTTGCCTTTATATAATTTAACATTTTCTAACTGTTTTGTGGATACAGGATCAAGCGATAATTCTCTTACGTAATTTTCAGTGGTAATTTCATGCTTACATTTAGTGCATATTACCCTCACAAGCCTCTGAGCAATAAAACATATTACAGATGAAGAAACCAAAAATGGCTCAATGCCCATATCGATAAGCCTTGTAATGCCACCTGCTGCATCATTGGTGTGTAGCGTAGAAAATACCAGATGCCCTGTTAAAGCAACGCGTATGGCAATCTCTGCGGTCTCTAGATCTCTAACCTCTCCTACCATAACTATATCGGGGTCGTGGCGCAACATAGAACGCAGGCCCTGCGCAAAGGTTAGGCCAATCTTTGTATTCATCTGCACCTGGGTTACACCCTTAATCTGGTATTCAATGGGATCCTCAACGGTAATAATTTTTTTTGTCTTGTCATTAATTTTAGAAAGACATGTGTACAAGGTAGTGGTCTTTCCTGAACCAGTTGGCCCTGTTACAAAAATAATCCCATGGGGCAGTTGAATAATCTTATCCAATACATTTAGTTTTTCTTGGCTAAGGCCTAATTTTGATAAATCTAAAAGCATGCCTGATGACAATAGTCTTATATTAACGCTCTCGCCAAGCGGCGTTGGCAATATAGAAATCCTTAAATCTAACTCTTTATCCTGCATCTTTATAAGGGCTCTGCCATCCTGGGGAAGCCTATGTTCTGCTATATCCATATTAGCCATGATCTTTATACGCGAGATTATTGCCGACTGATACAACTTAACAGTATCAGGTACATTTGTATCATATAGTATTCCGTCAACTCTATATCTGACGCGTAATTCATCTTCAAAAGGCTCTATATGTATATCGGTGGCCATTTCCTTAATTGCCTGCTGCAAAACCTGGTTGACAAAATTAACAACAGAGGCATCCTCTGCCATGGCATCGATGTCTTTTGCAGCGCTCTCTGATTTATCTTCTGCAATTCTTGGCGATTCTCTAAGCATCTTCTCTAAAGTATCTGCGCCAAGGCCATAGTATTTTTTAATAGAGCTCATTATATCCTTCTCTCCTGCCAAGACCGGCTTTATCTCATAGCCCAATAATAGCTTTAAGTCATCCAGTATATAGATATTCATAGGATCAGCTATTGCAATAATTAAAACGTTGTCCTTTGTCTTAAGAGGGAACAATTTATAATGAGAGGCGATTTTTGCCGGGACCTTCTTGAGGCAATCGGTGCTTATAGCTACCTCGCTGATCTTGACATAGTCGATATCTAATTGTTTTGCTAGAACAGGAAGCAGTTTCTCTTCATTTACATATCCTAACTTGATGAGGATCTGTCCAATATATCCACCTGAAGAACGCTGTTCATCCAGGGCAGCGTCCAGCTGCTCTGGAGTAATCAGGCCCTGCTCAATAAGACTCTCTCCTAATAATAGCTTTTTACTTGCCATAGTTAATAATCATACCTTATGCTAATTCTTGTGTCAATTTATATATTTATAACTTGCTCTTCAATTCAGATATTATATTTTCTTTTAACAATAATATTAATAAGGAACCAAAGCAAATAATCCCTCCAAAAAATACTGCAAGGCTTGCGCCAACAAAATGAGTGAAGATTCCAGCTAATAGATTCCCAAAAGGCACTAGTCCGGCAAATGCAATCATAAATATACTCATTACACGGCCCCTTATCTGGTCGGCCACATTCAGCTGAAGCAGAGTATTGATTATTGCAACTGCCATGATACTTGTGTAGCCCAATGCAACCAGAAGCAGAGATGACAAAATCACGTTTTTTGAAAAACTGAAAATACAAAGAAAGATGCTAAAGAAAATACTGCAGAATACGAGTAATTTTACTTTATTCTTAGAATCACCAAGCCTGGCCAGGCTCAAGGCTGCAAGTACCGCTCCAAAGGCATTACACGACATTAAAATCCCCAGGCCCTTTATGTCCATGCCCAGAATATCATGGGCAAAGATAGGCATAAGTATGACATACCATACCCCAAATAAACTTGGGATAGATATTATATAAATTAAGCTCTTGATAAATTTATCCTGCCAAATATACCTTAATGCATAAATCATATCACTCTTGATTGAAGAATTATTATTCGCTGACCTTGATTCGATTTTAATAAATAAAAGCGCTGCAATAACTGCTAAAAAGCTAAATCCGTTAAGATAAAAACAACCCGACATACCAATAACACCTACTAAGATACCTGCAAATGCCGGGCCGATAATACGAGTTGTATGAAAGGCGGCAGTATTTAGCGCAACCGCATTACTCAAGTGTTCCCTGCCAACCAGTTCAGCAACTATTGACTGCCTTGTAGGCGCATCGAATGCCATTACCAAGCCGTTTAACAATGATATCGCTATTATATGCCATACCTCTATAATCCCCTTTGATGTAAGATAAGCTAGGATAAATGCCAGTATCATAAAAAAGAATTGAGTTATCAATAAGAGATTTCTTTTATGAAATCTATCTGCAAACACTCCGCCAAATAATGAAAAGAAAAACATGGGTAGAAATGAAAAAAAACCAACCAGGCCTAAAAAGAATCCGGAATGCGTAAGTTCAAAGACCAGCCAGCTCTGGGCAATCTGCTGGATCCAAGTGCCGATTAGCGATACAACCATGCCAAACCAGTAAATTCTGAAAGTTCTTAATTTGAGAGCTGAAAACATATTTTTTTTATCCGCGGAATTCGCAACAACCCGCCTTAATCCGTTTTATAATAAAAAAGCCAGTCCCTATTTTCTAGAAACTGACATATTATATTCTCTTTCTTTAATTATTTCAAATACTCCTTTAATCTCGCCCAGGTCTGTTTGCCTGCCACGCCGTCAATCTTTAGCCCTTTTGCCTTTTGAAAGTTCTTAATCGCTTCCTTGCTAACAGGCCCTATCTTACCATCAATCTTTCCCTTATAAAATCCGGCATTTTTTAATGCCTGCTGAATATTCTCATTAGTCATCTGGTATTCTATTATTTCGATCTCTCTTTCTCTTGCCTTAACAAGCTCCTTGGCCTCTTCTAATTCCTTGTCATCAACATTTATGTTTGAAAGCTCTTGCAAATCATTTTGCTCTGTTTGAGAATTCATCTCCAGCTCAATCCGGTCTACTATCTCATAAGGAGATTGACTGATTGACCTATCTACATTCTTTTTACAGCTTGAAACAACTAGCAACAAACTAAAAAATAGGAGTAGTGGTTTGAGTTTAATTGATTTGAACATGCTTTTTTTTAACAAAAGTTGAATTCTATCTTATGGTGTAACTTTATACACGGTGTCATGCTGGCGCACGTGATCGCCTACCAGTATGCCTATCACATCACCTGCTCTTGCCTCATCTATACCTTGGTGTTCAACCTGCATTGAGTCTATTCTTTGCAGCACATCTGTAGTGTGGCCCTTAATACGAATCTCATCCCCCATCTTTACAGTATCGCTTAGCTTAATTATGCCAACATTCAGATGCGAGTAGTAGTGCGTCACCTTTCCAATCTCCTTCTCTGACATATTTACCACCTCCTCAATGACGGCACAAGGTTATGCCTGTCCATAATTATTGCAAAAACCTGGAATATAAATATGATTATTATTAAACTGGTTATAATCTTTCTAGGGCATTGCAGCAATATCTGGATTATCTTGTGATTTAAGTGGTATCAAAGAAATCATTGTTTCAATTCCTCTCATTAATACATTCAAAACTATGGGTTTAGTAAGATACTGGTCCGCCTCTAAGCTAAACCCTTTTTTAATGATTTCAAGCTCACCGCTTGCAGATACAATTATAACAGGTCTATATACGCTTTCCTTCTTTTGGCGTATCTTCTCTAAGACTTGAAAGCCATTTAGTCTTGGCATATTGATGTCTAGAATAATTACATCTGGCTTCTCGGATTCAAACTTGGAATATGCCTCCTTGCCGTCAAAGGCGGTAACGCAACTGTAACCCTCTCTCTCAAGCTTTCTTTGAATTATTACAAGCACATCAGGATCATCATCGGCAATTAATATCTTGTAGGGCTTTTTCTTGTCCACCAAACCCACTCCTTGATTAAAAAATCTAAAAATGTTCTCTAAATTTTAATTATAGTTTGCTCCTTAACTTATGTCAATGATTTTTGTTTAAAGATAGTTATATTTTTCTTATCCTTTTTTGCACTAATACTTGCGGGCAAATAAACAATGGAACCAATAGGCCTATTATCGATTAAATCTTTGCACTCAAGCCAATGATTATATGTAAATCTTCTTATATCCCCCTTAAGCTTCTCTACTGCAATCCTAAAAATCATCCTCTGTATTGCAATGTCTTGATTTTTCAGCTTAATAGACCTCAATTTCACAGTATCCGATTTTACAACGGCAAAGACATATTTAAAGGCTCTGTATGATTCCTTTTTAATATATTCATAATCCAAAGAGGCATTCTGCGCGAGATTACATAAAGAATTTTTTATATTCGAGTTATATTTTTGAAGCTCCGGGATTAATTTATTTCTTAGACGATTACGAAGATATAGCTCCTCTTTATTTGTTATATCAATAACGTATTTTAGTTTTTTGCTTTTTAAAAATTCAATTATGCTTTTTTTGCTTATTTCAATAAGAGGACGTATGATAGTAAAGCCGTCAATATCCCTCTTTGGCAAAATTCCAGCCAGTCCATACAGTCCTGTACCCCTGATGATACGCATAAGGACCGTTTCTGCCTGGTCATCCGCATTATGTCCCAATGCAATCTTATTTATATTTAATCTTCTTGCTGTCTTAAAAAAGAAATCATACCTAAGCCTTCTTGCCTCTTGCTCTAAAGATGCATCTTTTGCAAGACATTTGACATTGATCCTTTTAGAATAAAAAGGCAGGCCTAACTCTTTTGCTAATTTGCTTACAAACAATGCATCCCTGTGTGAATCTTTTCTAATCATATGATCCAAATGAGATACATAGATTTTTAAACAATATTCTTTCTCTATAGAGTTTAATAAAAACAAAAGACATACCGAATCAGGCCCCCCTGAAACACCCACAAGCAACTTATCGTTGGGTGAGATTAAGTTGTATTTTTTTATAATCTTCCTGAACTGGTTTAACATAACGCTGACTTTATGGCGAGATTATCTCCTAGACTATTGACTTAGGCGTGTCTTTGGGCAAACTAATTGTAAAAGTAGAGCCTTTGGCCTCTTGGCTCTCTACAACAATTGTACCTCTGTGCCTGTTTATAATTCCCTTGCTGATAGCAAGGCCAAGGCCTGTGCCTTCTGGCTCATTCTTAGTGGTAAAGAACGGAGAAAATATCTTAGAAATATTATCGTCGGATACGCCACAGCCGTTATCTGTGACAAGGACATCAATTTTGTCATTTGAATTCCTTGTCTCAATTAAAACTTTCCCTCCGGCTGCGACTGCCTGAATAGCATTCAATATTATATTCAAGAATACCTGTCTTATCTGATGTTGCTGCAGTGAGATTTGCGTAATTGAACTATCAAGTTTTTTTTCAATAGTTATACTTTTTGCTTCAATCTTAGGATTCAAAAGGCCTATTGTTTCTTCTATGAGTGAATTTATGTTTGAGCTGGACAATCCCTCTGTAGACTTTCTTGCAAATCCCAATGCCCGTTTTATTATATCTTCACAATGAATGACCTCATTTTCAATCAATCGAAGCCTATCCCTGTCTTTTTGAGTGAGATCTTGATCCTTAAGCATCATCTGAACATAGCCCTTTATTCCAAAAAGAGGATTTTTTATCTCATGAATAATTTCAGATGCCAGCTGGCCTATGGAGGCTAGCTTTTCCGTGCGTATCAATAAATCCTCTTTAACCTGCTCTAATTCTTTTAATACCTTTTTTTCATGAAAGATTTTATTTATGATATTAATTAACTCATTTTTAACTATGGGCTTTTCTAAATAGTCATATGCACCAGCACGCATTGCATCAAGGGCCGTCTGCTTAGTTGCTTGTCCACTCATCATCACCACATATTCTGCGATATTCTTCTCTCTAAGCTCTCTTAAAACCTGCATACCATCTAAATCTGGCATATAGACGTCTAAAAGCACAACATCAGGATTTTCCTTTTTCGCTACAGCTATAGCTTCAATACCATTTGTGCAGGCAATAACACTAAAGCCCTCCCTCTCTACGCTTTTCTTCATAATATCAAGCGTGTAGCTCTCATCGTCGACTATTAGAATTTTGCCTTGTTGCATGAATCACCTAAAATTTTAAATGGGGTACACTTATTGCGAACAAACCCAGGGACAGTTTCCCGATTGCGTTGGAAAGCGTCTCTGACCTCTCTGACCTTAATGATTAATCTAATTACTAGGAATTGATTTTAAAATCTTTTCACACTGAACTGCCACTTCAGTATCGCCTTTACTTTCGCTTATTTCTAGAGCCTTGGTTAAATTAATCCTGGTATTTTCATAGTCATTCATTTTGTAATAAATTCTACCGAGAAGAGCATAAGTTGTATAGCTATCAGGAAATGATTGCAATGTCTTTTTACAAATATCTATGGCTTTCTGATATTCTCCCTGTTCTGTATGTATTACAGCCATTGATTCGTTGAATAACCAAGAATTTTCAGTTAAATTTCTTGCGCCCTCTTCAGAAATAGCAATTGCTTCTTGAAAATCTTTTAAGGCAAAATAACTTGAATATAACCCTAAATAGCTAGCTAAATATACCGATTTAATTACATTCTTTTCGGGACTAACGGCGATACTATCCATAGGATAACATTTCTTGCATAATTCTAATGCATTGTTAAAAGATTGAACCGCTTCAATAAAATTACTTTTTTGCATATACCGAGAACCATCAAGACTCTTTTGCCTCGCTTGTTCAATGCAACTAACATCGGATTGCGCAAAAACAGTAATAATAAATGAAAATAAAAACAAAAAGAAAATTATTATTTTTCTATTCATCTTTCTCCTCAATTAAATTGGTGGCGGAGAGTGAATCCCGACCATATTCTAAAACTTATCTGTGACGCCAACTTCTCTTTAGTCCCTCGCGAAAAACTATGCAAAATGCTGTTCGCTCGGGATGAATTTGCTGATTGTTCGTCTAATCAGAATGTTGTACCTAACGAGAAACTTCGTTAATGCTAATCGTTAGGTATAAATTTTCCGATTGTAATTCTCGCTGGAAAATTTATGGCGGAGAGTGGATTCCCGCCCCTATCTTAAGATTTGGCGGGACACCGACCCCTCTGCAGTACCTAGCGAGAGACTTCGTATGTGCTTATCGCTAGGTATGAATTTTCCTATTGTTCTTCTCGCTGGAAAATTCATGGCGGGGGAGAGATTTAAACTCTCGACCAATCGGGTATGAGCCGAATGCTCTATCAGACTGAGCTACCCCGCCATCATTTCAAAAATTCATTCGCGCCTTATGACTTCTTACGAAGGGCGCGGCGCATCTCTAGATCCTCTTGCTTCTTTTTTATAGACACGCGCTTATCGTATAATTTCTTGCCTTTTGCAACTGCTAGTTCCAGCTTAACAAAACCGTGACTAAAATAGAGCTTGGTTGGAACAATAGTTAAACCTTTTTGCGCAGTCAGACCTATTAATTTTTGAATTTCCTTTTTATGTAAAAGCAGTTTGCGCTTACGTATTGGATCGGGATTAAAAATACTTGCCTGCTCATATGGGCTTATATGACAATTATGCAGGAATATCTCATTATATTCAATCCTTGCATAGCTGTCTTTAAGATTAACCTTTCCTTGTCTAATGGATTTTACTTCAGACCCCTTTAACTCTATTCCGGATTCAAGGGCTTCTAATATCGCATAATCCCTGAAGGCTTGAGGATTTTTTGCTATAATCTTTTCGCTCATCTTACCATACCTAGCCAAGAAAATAAACCTAAAAATATCGGAACGCTGATTATACAAAAAATATGTGTCCAGAAAACTGCCCTGCTTAACAGTCTGTCATTCAATCTATAGTGGCCTGCGATAATAGACAAAGAGGTTGCCGATGGCATAGCCACTTGAAGAATAATCAATAAGCCTATGAGATTAAATAGATTTAATGCCTTTAGAATCAAAAGTGCTACCGTTGGCATAAGAAACAACTTAATCAATATCACATCAAAAATATCCCTGTCCAGGATATTTTTAATGCTGTCCTTTGCCAAATTGGCACCGACCAATAGGGTTGCAAGGGCAAGAGTACAATCTCCAAGAGATCTAACAGGCTCCAAAACAAAACTAGGCACAAATCTGTTTAATCCAAGCAGTATAAATATGAAAGCAGAAAGCGTAGCAATTACTGGAGAGCTAAATAACTTAGAAAACTCAAAAGAATTCTTTTTAGATGTCAGGATAGATACTCCAAAAGACCACATAATTAAATTAATTCCCGAAATAAACAAAACTATATAAATGAACATGGTTTCTTTATCCTGCCCCTGTAAAATAAGATTTGCTAACATAAGCGGTAGATATCCGCAGTTATGAAAACTCACCAGGCTTAAAAATTCCCTCTTGTACCGAATCTCCTTGTTCATTACAATAAATAACCAGCCAATCAGTGAACCAAATGCTATAACAATAAGACTCACAAAAGGAAATATCCACCAAAAGGCGTATTGACTAAATTGAAAATTATCAACAAGGTGAGTGAATATAAAAAATGGCAAAGCAATATTTATTACGAAAAAGCTCAAAAATCTGAAGCCCTCTTCTGACACCTTTTTCTTCCTAGCTAGATAATATCCCAAGAATCCTATTAAAAATATCTGCAGTATTGCAATTAGTGTTGTTTTAAAAGATAATATTATATTCATAAGTGGCTGCCAGGTTTAAAAAAATTGACGAGTTATAAGTTATAAGGTATACTGTAGTGACAAATTAATAAATTTGCGGAAGTGGCGGAATTGGCATACGCGTACGTCTCAGAAGCGTATGGGGAAACCCTTGAGAGTTCAACTCTCTCCTTCCGCATTGATTACTTTGTAGTTCTCCCGCCCACATCTAAAAAATCTAGGCGGGATCTCCTTCCGCACTCTCACCACAAAGGCTTATCCTGGGTATTCAAATAATCCTTAAAATCTATACCCATACCCAAATTTTGTTTTGCCACACGAATCCTATCTGGTATAAATGGATGTGTGCGCCAATATACGTATTCGCGCGCAGGCTCTTTCA
The DNA here is from genome assembly GCA_041309125.1 of Candidatus Omnitrophota bacterium. Lineage (GTDB taxonomy): Bacteria > Omnitrophota > Gorgyraeia > Gygaellales > Gygaellaceae > JBFZAD01. The sequence goes on along the minus strand of JBFZAD010000080.1, from coordinate 4,911 downwards.
TCATAATATCTTCTAACTTATTTAAGAAACTTACCATTGCCTTGGGATCAAAGCCAGAAGCCCTAGCATACTTGATGCCAAGCTCATCTGCTAGAAACTCATCATCTCTCGAATAACCCGATAGAAGCGTAACAAAAGCCATATCTGCTCCTTCAACGGCGCTGCCACCTACCTGGGCAACCAGAATCCTTAAGAGATTATACCCTGACATGGCCTGAATCTTCTTTACATGATGCTTTGCAACTATATGACCTATCTCATGTGCCAGTACACAGGCCAGTTCATCATCTGTAGCCTTGTCTAATAAACCTGTATTTACATAAATGAATCCTCCTGGAAGAGAAAAGGCATTTACGTCTTTCTCCTCAAGAACTTCAAAACGGTATATTAAATCTTGCCTATCACAGACACCGGCTAATCTCTCACCTATTTTTTTGACCCTGTCTTTTATTTGAGTATTTTCGCTAATTTTAAACTGCTTGGCAACGCTTTTTGAAACAGAATTGCCAATATTAACTTCCTGTTCAGTGGTATAATGTATCCACTCCTCTTTTCCTGTGACCACATTATATTCCGTTGCACATCCCAACACACCAACCACCAAACACCAACCACCAAACACCAAAAACAACCACGTTTTTTTCTTCATTATATAATTTTGCTTGTTAATAACTACTTACGCACCAAAGAGTTACTTGGATATTTTACCTAATATCCGGTAATTTTGCAATTGTTTTATGGCCATTGACAAAGGTAAAGCCGAATGTTATTATAATAGCCTATGTTAACGACGCTAATCAAAACAGCAAGAGATATTATCTTACCAACCTATTGTCTTGGATGCATGAGGCTCTTAAAAGATCACAGAGATAATCTGTTAATCTGCTCAAACTGTAAAAACAAGATAGAGCTTTATCCTCAAGGCTTTTGTCTATCTTGCGGGATAAACATGACTAATATAAACCTTGAAACCTGCCCTAAGTGCGCCCAATTAAAAAATATTCATAAGCGGTTTCATTTTGAAAGGGCTCTAAGCGCATATAAATATGAAAACCCGCTAAAAAATATAATACATCTATTTAAATACAGCGGATATTCAGGCTTGGGCAAATATTTGGGCACCATGCTATTCAACTTCATAGAAAACTACCATATTCCGACACACATCTTTGATCTTCTTATACCTATGCCGCTTTCATCAAGAAAACTGAGAGAACGTGAATTTAACCAATCTCTCGTCTTAGCTAATGAGCTGTCAAGGCTAATTAACATACCTGTTTTAAACGACACACTTGTAAGAAATAAAGACACAAAATCACAGGCAAGTTTAACTACCAGCGAAAGGTTAAAAAACGTAGAAAACGCATTTTCTCTAAGTCATCCGGAAAAAGTTGCTAAAAAAAGTATCCTATTAATTGACGATGTAATAACCACTGCCTCGACTGCCAATGCCGCTAGCTTATCCCTTAAAGAAGCTGGTTGCGGTCAGCTATTTGTGCTTACGCTAGCAAGGTCATATATATGAAAATTCTAAGAAGCTACATATTAAAAGAATTCGTATCTTATTTTTTCATTTCGCTATGCGTCCTTACCTTTATTGTGATGCTGGGTAACATTGCCGTGTCGGCATTTCTTATAATAGGAAAAGGAGTAGAGATAACAACAGTTATTAAATTATTCCTACTCTTAATACTTAATCCGTTTAATTACACAATACCTGTGGCCTGTCTGGCTGCGACTGTCCTGGCCTTAAGAAGGCTTTCAAGTGACAATGAAATAATCGCAATTCGGGCAAATGGCATCAATATATTCCATGTAGTATTTCCTCTTGCAATAGTAGGAGTAATCTTAAGCCTTTTTCTTATAATACTGAATGATAAGATAATCCCCAGAGCCCACTATGAAAAAAGAAAGACTATGGTAGAGCTGGGGATTAAAAAACCCACCGCTGCATTAGAGGCAGGTAGATACATAAATACATTCCAAAGATATATCATATTTATAAACCGGATTGAAGAAAATTACCTTCATAATATAGTTATATACGAGCCACAAAAACAAGGCAGACCCGCTCGCACAATAGTGGCAAAAAAAGGCGAATTCATAACCTATCCTGAAAAGATGATGGTCAAGCTGAAGCTAATTGATGGTACGGCAGATCAACCTGATCCAAGGAACCCTGACCAATTCTTTAAAATGGTCTTTAAGGTAAATTTTATGAATCTTAATCTAGAGGGCCAATTCAACACAGGCGGTGTCGGGAAAAAAGACAAAGACAGAACATTGAAAGAATTGAGGCAGGAGATTACCAGCCTCAGAGCTAAAGGTATCAATCCTACTCAATTATATTTGAGCATACATGAAAGATTGGCCATGTCATTTTCATGCTTAGTCTTTATACTCATTGCAATACCATTATCCATAATAACAAACCAGAGGGCAAGGTCATTTAGAATTATTGCATTATTTACATTAACCATTCTATTTTATATTAGTTTTATAGGTATACTCGCGCTCTGCTCGCAGGGAATACTTATCTATTCCGGTGTCTGGCTTGTAAATCTTGTTTTTGGATTAGCAGGGATAATAATGATATTTAGATTATGCGCATCTTAGACAGGTACTTAACCAAGTCTTTTTCTGTTTCTTTATTTGGCTGCTTGTTTGCATTTATCTGGCTCTATACAATAATAGACCTTTTTTCTAATCTTAGCGAAATATTAAAACTAAAGGCTAGCTTTTCTCTTGTATTATATTACTATTTTCTATCCATACCATTTGTCTTCTTAAAGACAGCCCCTTACGCCTGTCTTTTGGCAACAATATTTAGCTTGGGCAGGATGAACCGTGATAATGAGATTATCGCCATACGCTCTTCAGGGATCAGCCTGTTTAATATAACAAAACCAATAATTATTTTTGGACTCATATTAAGCATTTTCTCCTTCTATTTAAATGAAAGGATAGCCCCTGAATCATTGCAGATGGCTGAAAAAGTAAAAGCAGAAATATTCACACCTAAAGAAAATAAAACTAGTAGACAGGAAGAGACCTTAAAAGACCTTACATTTTATAGCTCAGGCAACCGCCATATACATGTAAGCCTATACTCCGTAGACAAGATGACTATGAGAGGAATAACTGTATCACAATTTGATAAGAATCAAAACCTCATTTTAAAAATTGTTGCTGAAAAAGGTGTGTGGCAAAATGAAAAATGGCTCTTTAGCCAATGCATTGTATATAATTACGGCACAGATAACACGCTTGGGTTAGAACCTGAATATTATGAAAAGAAATGGATGTCAATTGAAGAAACACCCCAACAGCTAATTAAACAAAGACAACGCCCAGAGCTAATGAGCATTAACCAATTAAGCAATTACATAAAAAAGATTTCTAATAGCGGGGCTTCTGCCTTGATACGCGACCTCAATGTTGACTTCCATAATAAGCTGGCAAACCCTCTAAGCTGCCTTGTGCTCATATTAATAGCGATCCCTTTCTCTGTAATGCATAAAAAAAGGGGATTTAGCCTTTCTTCTATTCTTATTGCTCTAGGAATTGGTTTTTTATACTACGTAGTTTCTTATGTAGGTGTTGAATTTGGTAGAAAGGGAATAATCTCTCCTTTCTTAGCTGCATGGCTGGCCAATATATCATTCATTCTATTCTCTGTGTACATAGCTCGTTAGAACTATTTATATACCCTGGGAATTCTATTACCTATACCGCAGACAATCTCATAGGATATCGTATCTATTAATCTTGCCAAATCGTCTGCATTAATCTCATTATATCTATCCTTTCCTATCAAAATGACTTCATCCTGTATCTTTGCACCTTTGATGCCTGTAACATCCAACATAATCTGATCCATACACACAGTGCCAACTATTGGGGCCTTTTTATTTCTGATTAGTACATATGCCTTATTGGATAGACCCCTAGGATAACCATCCCCATAGCCGATAGGTAAGACTGCTATCCTTGATTCTCTTTTCGTAACAAAGGTATGCGAGTAGCTTATACCTTGACCTTTGGGGAACTCTTTTATGGATACTATCTTAGACTTGAGGCTAATGACTGGCTTAAGCGGCAATTGAGAATTCCTATTCGGCGAAAGCCCGTAAATTATAAGCCCTGGACGAACAAGATTAAAATAGCTCTGTTTATATCCTATAACACCCATACTGTTTGCAGCGTGAGCATACTTAATTGCAATCCCTAACTCATCTAATTCCTTTTTCAACCTTTCAAAAATTGATATCTGTTTATTGGTGAAATCTTTATCTATATCAGCTTTGGGAAAATGGGTAAATATTCCTTCTATTTCAATATTTTTTAATTTTGAAATGTCACTGATAAGTTTTACCGCTTCATTGTAATTAACCCCAAGCCTTCCCATACCCGTATCAATCTTGATATGAACCTTGGCCCTTTTGTGATGAAATGAAGCGTTCTCGCTTAATTTCTTGGCAACATCTAAGTCAAACAATGTTTGTGTTAGATTATATTTAATTACGGGCTTAACCTGTTCAGGCAAAATTGCACCCAAAACTAATATAGAACATCTGATCCCTGCCTCACGAAGCCTAATCCCCTCATCAATACTTGCAACCCCTAAAAAATCAACACCTTTTTCTATCAATTTTTTTGAAACAAAAACGATGCCATGGCCATATGCATCTGCTTTGACCGTAACTAATATCCTCACACCTCTGCCAACTATTCTTTTTACTAAAGAAAGATTGCGGGATAGTGAGTTTAAATCAATTTCTGCCCACGTTGGCCTGTAATAAGTCATTTTATACTCCTCACCTGACAATCTCTACTGTACAAATACATAGGAAAAACTTTCTTGTTAAAATCGCTACCTTTAATATTTCTTACTCTTTGTAAAGTTAGTCT
>JBFZAD010000079.1:0-12867 GCA_041309125.1 Candidatus Omnitrophota bacterium | reverse complement strand
AGAACCAACTCTAGAATAGGCCTGTTCCAGACTAATCCTTATATTGGTAAGGTTTTCTATGTCTAACTTATCTTCAGAAACAATAATAAAATGTGTAGTCTCAAGCTTATCTAAGCTCGATTCAACTGCTGTTTCTTGATTTAACTTATCCAGAAATTCCTTTAATCCCGGAAGATCAGATTTTAATTCAAACGCCTTTTTTAAATAGATACCTGCCTCGGGAAGATTATTCTGTTTATAATACGCCTGGCCTAAATTAAGAAAGGCGTAACAATTTCCAGAATCATAGGAAATTGCTTTTTTGAAATTATCCATTGCATTTAAGGCCTCGCCTCTATTTTGTAAACTCAAACCATAGTTATTATAGGCAATTGAGATATTTTTTCTTATCGCCTGATTCTCAGGTGACTGGCGTAATGCAAGATTAAGATATTCTACTGCTAGCCTATAATTGCCTTGCTCTAAGGCCTTGACTCCCTGTTCGTTATTATAATAAGCATCTTTTTCATTTGCAAAGACAAAAGAAACAATTATGAATAAAATAAAGCCAAAAGAAATAAATCGAGCAAAAATTTTTCTAATTAAAAACATTTATAATTATGAGATTTTATTTTTTTAGGAAAGAAAGAATATTGTTTATATTCTCGGTTTGAGAGAAAACAAAATATCTCTTTTTGATACAATACCAGCGAGCTTCTTATCCTTCAATATCGGTAAATGCCTAAAAGGCACTGAGGCAAGCATTTCATATATCCCATTTAAGCCATCTTCCATATTTGCTGTGATTAATTCTCTTGTCATTATATCCTTGGCAAAGGTTGTATTCGGGTCAAGCCGCTCTGAAACAACACGCGTTGTTATATCCCGCTCACTAATGATACCAACCAAATCATCCCCTCTTATTATCAAAACTGCGCCTATATTATGCTTCTTCATTAAAGACGCGACATGAAAAATAGAATCATCTTCTCCTGCCACTATAAGACCTTGCGAGATCTTCATTGCAAAACCCCTCTCTAGTGTTTCCATGAATATCCTCCTCTATGTATTAAAGAATTATTCCAGATTGGAACTTTTTATTACGCCTAATTCTGGCATATCATGATCTTTCGCATCTATAAATTCAGAATTAATCTTTACAGCCTCCTTCAGCTCTAAAAGCGTAATCCTTTCTTCAATAAGTTTTTTCTTAGAAAACCTCGGACTAATCTCTAAGCAACGATGGTAATGTTGCGCTGCCAATACAAAATTATTTTCATAAACATCATAAACAACTGCCAAGTTAAAATGCATATCAGGATCATTAGGATTAAGCTCTATAGCCCTCTTAAACTCCTCAATAGCCTTTTTATATTGGCTTGACTTAGTATATAAAATTCCGAGGTTGTAATGCATATTGGCAGATTCTCTTACTAACTTTTCTCTCTTATTTTTCTCTAGCATTCTGGAAAGCTTTTTATTCTGAATTTTCGTAGCATCCAATTCTCCCTCAAGCTCACTAATTTTTTTCTTGAGTGTTTTTTCAGTATTGGCTAATTTTTCCTGCTCTTGTTTAATAGACTCACTTAGACTATATTTTTCTTTTTTTAATTTATCTACTTCTGTATTCAGACCATCAGCCTGTTCTTTAATATTTGCATCCAGACGTATATTTGCACCAGTGAGAAAACGAATCTGGTCATTCTTTTCAGTAAGGCTTTTCTCTAAAGAACTAACCTTGGAGAAAAGCTCATCCTTCTCAAGTCTTAATTTTTCCTTCTCTTTCAAAAGAGATTCGTTTAAATCAGAAATACGAGACTTCTGCGGAAACTCTTCTGAAACAGCTACTTCTCTAATTTCAATTTGCTTCTTACCCCTGCCTTGCTCTATTTCAATGATTTTAGAACCATTATTCAATTTTGATCTAAATATAGCCATAAATGCATATGAAAATAAAGCAAGTGACACAATAACAAGTAATACAATTATAGATATCTTTGGCTCAACTCTGCCTAACTTCTTAGTAAGAAATCTCATATAATTAAATATAATAAGTTTATAAAAAAATTCTAAATCCCTAAAACAATTATATCTTATACTAAAAATAATAAAAATTCAATCTATTTGTAATATGTATTATCTAATTACCTCTTTTATAGCATATATATCATTGCCATAGCTTTTTGAATATATACGCATACTGATCTCACCCAGTAGCCCTATAGAAATAAATTGCATACTAACTATGAAAAAAAGTACACATAGATAAGTTATAGGATTACCTGTGAGATCCATGTTTCCTACAAGCTTCATAAATAAAGCCGCCATACCTGAGACAAACCCAAATAACAAACAGCCAAGACCCATGCGTCCAAATATCTGCATAGGACCCTTTGAGCTTACAAGCAAAAACTTTACAGTCAATAGATCCAAGATAACGCTGATAGTCCTTAGGATGCCGTATTTGGACTTACCAAATTTACGCGGAAAATGATTTACAGGTATTTCCTTTATAGTGGCTCCTGACCAGCTCAATAACGCTGGTATAAACCTATGCAATTCTCCGTAAAGGCTTAAATCCTTTAACAATTCTCTTCTGTAGGCTTTCAATGTGCATCCATAATCATGAAGCTTGACTCCGGTGTACCAGGATATAATATTATTGGCAAGATACGAAGGAATTCTTCTGGAGAAAAAAGGATCCTTTCGTTTTCTTCTCCAACCGCTCACAATATCCCAACCCTTTTCTATCTCTGAAACCAATAAATTTATATCACGGGGATCATTCTGAAGATCTGCATCTAATGTAACTACTATTTCGCCTTCGGCAAGCTTAAAGCCTGCAGCCAAGGCAGCAGTTTGACCAAAATTCTTTTTAAATTTAATGATTGTTATATCCTTATCTTTTGCTTTACTCTTTAAAATCTTAAGGACTTCAAAAGAGGCATCTGTGCTTCCATCATCCACAAAGATTATTTCAATACCCTTAGAAAAACCCTTTTTAAATTCCTGGAGATTATCCATGAGCTGAGCGAGGCTTTCTTCTTCATTATATATAGGTATGATTATAGAAATATCTTTCTTCATTTTTTTCTCTTTAATTAAGTATTATACTACAATTAGTAAAAATTTTAAATTTAATTGCAATTTCTTATATATTTGGAATTAGTTCTATTTATTAAATAACTTATTCTTAATAATAAAATTTTTAATTACGCCGGCTATAAACTCATGCGCTTTTTCTCCTGGATGGCCATTGTAAGGATTAACCTTCCACTCATTAAAATTTCGTTTCTGATCAATGAAATATGGTAGCAGGTCAATTAGTTCAAAGCCGATTGACCTAGCTGTACTGGCGACTCTATCATATATATTTTTATCGGGATAATCATCTATTATCCAGTTTCCTGGATGAAAAACAGGAAACAAAACTAAGATTGCCCTGATATTGTGTTTTTTAGAAATACTATATATTCCATTAAGTGCCTTTTTGAAATCCCTAAAACCTGAAAAACTATCCACGTATAGCTCATCCCATTTTCTTTGTGGCCATATCTTTCTCTGTAAAACAATAAAATGTCTATTTAAAAATGCATAAAAATAACTTTTATTCTCAAGAAAGTTATGCAAAGTTTTATTCTGGAATATATTTTTGACTTTCCTAGTATCGCGCCAATCATCGCCTTCCCTGCCAAATCTTGGGAAGCTTGGAAGTATATCGTTTATTAAATATTGTATTATGATTAGATCGGGCTTTATCATTTTATCTACGCCAGCCAGCAGTTCAAACTCATTAACAGTAGTAAAGCCTCTCATTGCCAGATTCACAACTTTTACATCTTGCATATTATTTAATTGATTAAGTTCTCTTTCTAAGATCTGGGTCCACACATTTTCAAAATTCTCTATACCATCACCCCATGTAAAGGAATCTCCAAGCGCTAATATTCTAAACTCCTTATCTTTTTTTGGATCTTTTAAAAGCCCCGCCCTAAACCCTTTTATGCCGGCAAGCCTATTATTTGAATCAACATATCTTTTATATGAAACATCGGAAATTCTCAAGAAGGCCTCAAAGAAAAGACAGAATAAAATAATAGAAAGAAGAGCAACTAAGAATGATTTTAAAATCTCTAACTTCTTAATTTTCATAATAAATTTAATAATGGGGTCATCCTTAATTGTGAACGAAGAGTTACCTTCATCCGGGTTTGAAAAATTTTTGATCTGATTATTCATATACTCCTAAAAAGAAAGGTTAGAAATTTAAAATGGCTTAAGAATCATAAGCCTTCCGCTAAAGACTGCCTCCTGAGCTATAGATATTGAATAATAGGCATGGAGTAAAAAAACTATCCCTATAAATATCTCTACAGTCAAAATATGACTTGGAAAATACCTAAGATAAACCTTTCTAACCCTATCAAGAAAACAAGAGGCTAGAATTGCAATTGCTGGGTAGGCACAGAGCATATGTCTCTCCTCTTTTGAGTTAAGAATAGAAAAGGCGAACAAAAATATCAATACCCAGACCCATAAAAACAAAAAATTATAACTTCCCTGCCTGCCCTTAATAAATTGCATTATTTCTCTTAAAAGACTCCCTAGTGTAAGATAGGCAAATCCAAATATCGGGGATAGGTAGACCATGCCTATCGTAAAGAGTATTAGAGGATGCGGCCTTTTAGCCAATACCGTACTCCAACCTGTTATATCAACGGCACTTTTAAGAGAAGGCACAAAAAAAGGATTTCCATAGACTTCAAACACCTTAATAAACCAAGGGGCAGCTACTAATACTGCCGTTATGGCAAAAACAAGAAAATCTCTATTAAAAATCAACCTCAATATCTTATTAGGCCCTGTAATCCTTATATCTAACATCGAGACAGATAAAAACCAAACAGGGACTATTATGAGCACCGCTGGCTGCTTCGAGAGTATTGCCAAGCCACAAGACACTCCGGAAAGAAAATAGAAAATAATATTATTTCTCTCCTTGCCAATAATAAATAATAAAAATGATAATGTTATAAAGAAAGCCAACAAATTCTCAGTCCATATATAATTTGAAACCCAAATATTAATGGCATTAACTGCCATCATGATAGATGCGTATACTCCTATCCTAATAGAGAATAATTTTCTAGCCAATAGAAAAACAAACAGAACTGTAAGGACATTAAAAAAGAATGGAATTATTGATAGATAAAGCTGGGGATAAAGAAACTCTTTTGGTCTTATTTTTTTTACGGCATCGCCTATGCTTGATATAAGAACTTTGTAGGGATACCCTTGCTCTGTGAATGCCTTATGCGACAATAAGATTACATATGGCAGAAGTGGAGATTTCCAGAAAAGCGGCTGATCATAATAATCGTAGCCAACCCCTTTTAATGCGGACAATATATGACCTTCCTTGTTTGGGTCAGAAGAAGATGGATATAAGAGTTGAACCTTGGCAAGGTTGGGTATATTTTCATAATTTAAATCTATCCCCCTTAGATTATAGCCATCTAAACCATAAAGCTCAAGCTTCATGGCCAGAGACAAATAATGTCCTTGATCTCCCTGCCAATGAGGCAACCAGAAACTAAATCGCCTTATATACCCTGCAAATAATATAAGTAAAATAATATAAAGGCAAACTAAAATCTTTTTATTCAAATTAAACCTCTATTATTCTTTACTTCAAAGCATAAATCTTCATTCTGAATTTAGCTATGCTATTTGATTTCTCGCCAAAAAAGCATAATGAATCATAAGGAGGAAATAATGAATACGGTTGTGGAAAGTTCAGGATCTCCTTGAGGTTGCTTAATTTTAAAGGATTATATTCAAATCTTGCATCTCTTCCGGGCATGCGGATATTCACCCCTAAGAAATCATATTCATTCCTTATAGCCAAAGTTAAGGCAGCTCTTTGTAAAGACTTGGGGTAAAACTCTGCCGTATAAATAATTTTTCTACCTGGGTAGTTTTTAACTATTGACTCCCTTATGTCTCTAGGGTAATTAATTTTAAAATATCTTGCATAATAGAAACAAAAAGAAACGATAGAAACGCCAAGAAGTATTAATGCAGTTATCCTACTTAAGTGAGCCATCCTTTTTATGAACAAAAAACAGCCGAGGGTGACGAAAAACATGTAGGGATAAAAGGAATATACATTATATTTTTCACCCTGTGTTATGTAACAGGCAATACTATGGAAAAAATAAACAAATATTACGCAAGTAAACAAAACCTTAGGAATGACTTGACTACTTTTTTTAAAAAGGCCAAATACTAAATATATAAAGAAAAAGATAAATAAAACTATTCCCATTATCGCTTCTGTTCCAATAATATATACGAGGCCATGTGTGAATGCTTCATGTCCGATATGTTTGTAGGTGCCTATAATTGCTTCTATCTGTTTTGCATTAAACAGATAATTCATTCCTGAATATCTAGCTAATATATCCCATGCCAATAAAATAACTGAAAAAGACATAAGAAATGCCAGAGTGGTTATGATTTTTCTTTTATCAGCAACAAATAATATTATTCCTAATACCACAACAATAATTGTATAATGGCCAGGATAAAAAGAAAAGGCAAACCCTTGTAATAGACCAAGAAGAAATATCTTTTTAGTAGACAAACGCTTGAGCTTAGCAAACCTTATAACAAGATACAGAGTTAAAAGATATAAGAATAAAGAAAGATAATAAGGAACCAAATGCCTGATATACATATAGCTTAAATTTAACTGGCTAAAGATAATTGCTGCTATCAAAGAAAGCGTTTTGTCTTCGAGAAGTATGCGAAATAATAAGAATGCGATAACACTAACTCCTAAGCTGAAAAATACATTTAAGATGCTGGGTATAGCGTAGGTATCCAGCCTCAGATTATCAGTCTTTACATCAATATTAATATCAACGTCCTTTGCCACATCCCTATCAAGCAATCTTTGAGCAAAGGCAGGAATAATTGACAAGAGTGTAAATGTAGGCCTTGCATTATCTCTAAAGAGCCAGGTAATGGCTTCCTTGATTTTTCCTTCATTTAGCTTATCTATAACTACAAAGGCGTGGCGATAACGCAACTCATCAGGAAAATGCAGGTGCCCCTTTTTAACAGTTGGCAGCCGTAAAATTAAAAGAAAAAGAATAAAAACTGCGAAGATTAACTTATCCTTACCGATTTTTTCAATCATATTTTTTGTTTATCCAACAAAATCAGAGCTATTCAACATCAATATTCAATTCAAAAATCTCTTGGGAAATCGAAATGCCCTTAATTCGATTATAGGCATATATATTTAATTTTATAACATAGCTGCCCTTGGTTAAATTCCCAATATAAAAGAGCTGCTTTGGACTTTGACCTTGCGGCCAAAGATTGTATATCCTGTATTGCCTATCTGTCACCCTAAAAACTAAATCTCCTTTTGTATCATAAATTCCACCAGATATACTCACATCGGCAAATGGGTTTATGGGGCTATCTCCTGAATTCTTCAATCTGAATACTATCTCAAAAGGAATTCCTTGTTTAGGCTTTTCAACAGGATAAAAGCCTTCAAAAATAAAGGATATCCTTGCTGAACCGTTAGCAAAAGCTAAACCAGCCAATATCAATATTATAATTTTAGCGTAGAAAAATATCCCTCCTATACTCTTCATAGGTTATTTCTTCGTATTAAAAAGTAAATCTTTTGAATTATATATTCCTAAATTTATTATAAAATACCCTTATTTTATTCACATAGAACACGAAAAGTTAACAATAGTATCCAATAATTGGATTGTATTATACTTTTAATATACTAATATACCTAAATAAACATAGTATTTTTTCTTTCACCGATTATAATTATATCATTATTGTAAAATTTGTTAAGAATAATGTTTGTTTGCTTAATTATACCTTGACAAGAATGAATAATTGCAATAACATTATATTACTAAATATTTTTTTCCAACCGATACCAATACCTTTAATATATATTAAATTACCTCAAAAAGGAGACTTAAATGAAAAAGGCTTTAATTTTGATATGCATTGCAGCTTTTACACTTTATTCCCAAACAAGTTATGCACAATATAATTTTTTTAATGGCAACGACTGGATTAAAATCAACGATTCTAACATGTCTGTGGCTGATAAAAAAAGAATAAAAACTATGCTGCTCAAGAGTGTTTACGAGGCATCTTTTTTCTCGGGAAACCCCATGATAGAAATACCAAATTATGATGAAATAAAATTAAAAGAATATATAGAGATCATTGATAATTTCTTTAGCAAACCAGAGAATAAAATTATTCCGTTACACTTTACCTTAAAAATAGCCGATATGATAAAGAATGGTGAAGATAATGATGCGATAGCGCGTTACAGGCTTGTAGTGCTTACAAAACTAAAACAAAAAGGTCTATTAAAGTGAAAAGATAAGGAGAAACATATGAAAGCAATATTACTAAATAAAAAAAAGATATACTTAGCAGTAGCTCTTTTAAGTTCTGCCTTGCTACTTTTAATGTTCTCGGCCACAAGAACAAAACACTCAAGCAATAGTAAAGATGATAAACTATACGCCTTAACCCAAGATAGTAAATATCAAGAAACCAGTCTCTGCGATGGCTTCGATTGGAATAATTTATCAACTTTTGAGATCGGCAATAACGAAGAGCAGTTTTTAAAATCTACGCTGCTCAAGATAGCTATTGAATCAAGCGCCTTAAGCGCTAAGCCAGTTATTGAAGGCAATGCAGCAATTATGCAATACGTAGCTTATCTAAATAAATTCTACCAAGATCCAACGAACTCAAAGATTCCTTTATTCTTTGCCTTAAAGATTGCAGATATGGCAAAGAACAAATCTGCTCCAAGAGAGATCGAAATATACAAACTGGCTGTTTTACAAAAGCTAAAAAGTATCGGCCTCGTAAAATAACGAATAGCAAAGAAGCAAAATCCCTACCTTGAAACATAAAATAACTTATAAGACCTTTAAAGTTTTATTTATAATCTTATTACTTTCTGCTTATTATGCAGTTAAATTACTTCTCGCCTACGAATACAATATTGATTATAAACGATTTTTATTACCGTCTCCCAATCCAGTCGCAACAGATTTTTCTTATTTCAATCCCTACTTAGAGTTCCTAAATAAGATATATTTGACTATGCAGGATGAATATTATCTTCCCGTGTCAGAAGAAATCTATAATAAATTTAAAGAAGATTTTAAAAATAATGTTTTAATTAAGCTCAAGGATACCAAAAATCCCATTCAGGAAATAAAATATTGGGGTGCGGGTGCCTTAGTAAGCAAACTGAAGGACAAAGATGATATCTTTTCCAATTTTTATCCACCTCGTGTTGCAGAAAAATTTAAAAGTGATGTGCTTGGATATGAGCTTGGTATAGGCATAAGAGGCAGATTAACAAAGAAAGGATATCTGATAGAACATGTTGAATTCAGGTCACTTTCATATAAAAATGGTATTCGGCCCAATGATATAATCTTGAAGATCAACGATAGTGATGTTCTCACTATGAAAGAAGAAGAAATCCAAAATGCCCTTTATCCTCCTCTTGGGGCCATTGTCAAGTTGGAAGTATTTTTTGCAAAAATTAACAAAATAAAAGTTTGCGAGATTGAGGTAATCCAATTCTTTAAAGAGACTCTCTCCAGCGTTCCCACTGGCATAGACAAAATGTTTTATGTCAAGATTAATCAATTTAATCAATCCACATCAGATGATCTTGAAAGTCTTATTTCTTCATTTTTAAAAAAAAATATGGAAACACTAATTATAGATTTAAGGGGTAACGGTGGAGGACCTCCTCTAGCCGCTATGCAGATCTCTGGCATATTTTTTGATCCAGATAAGGATCTCTTTTATTTTCAGAGAAAGAACAGACCTAAGACCGTTCTTAAGTCTGGTAGATCAAATGTTCATTATGAAGGCGAAATTGCTATACTTATAGATCAAAATTCAGGAAGTGCGTCTGAATTATTCGCTGGAACTATGAAAAGCTATGGCAGGGCAATTTTGATAGGCTCTAAAAGTGCAGGGAAAACATTTCTAAAAAGCATGTTTAATTTTGAGGATAACTCAATGCTTCTATTAGTTACATCCCCTGCCTATCTTTTTGATGGGCAAAGATATGATCCCAAGGGCCTTAAGCCTGATTTTCTCGTAGAAGAGAATGTTGAATTATTCCACTTTATAGAGAAATGCGTAAAATCATACTATGAAAATTAGACTGTTATTATATATAATCTTGGGGATAATTAGCGCTACAATTGCAACAAATCTAAGGCTATTGCCTTATTCCAATAGAGAGCTAATTCTCAAGAAGAAACTGTCTGAGGATATTGTATATCAAAATATCAAAAAAGAGGTTGCAAAGAAGATTGAACAGGCACAACCAGCTCTAAACCAAACACAGAAGGATAAACTTGTTGAGATCACAACTAGTTCGATTCTAAGAAATCAAAAAGACATAGTCAGTCAAAATATAGCGTCTACATCTAGTAAATTAGAAAACGTCGACATAAATAAAATCTTTAAACATTATCTAATGGCAGTTGACTCTTTTTATTACCTGGGCCTGACAAGAAACATCACTGAAACAGCAAGGCTTAGTGATTCAATAAAGGCTGGACAGTACTATAACCCCCTTATGATGGCTCCTCTGGGGTGCTGGTATTATTTCGACCTCCATCCCTTTGTAGGATTTTATGTATATAAAGTTTTACAATTCTTTAAGAAAGATATTTCTCTTGAAGATGGGGTTGCCTGCACTTCAATTTTTCTTGTAATAATAGCACTTATTGCATTTCTGTTCTTCAATTATAAGCTTGACATAAAGCCCTTGCCTTCATTCATAGGTTCTGTGTTTATGCTCTCTATGCCTATCTTCTTTCAAAGAAGCATTCTGGGATGGTATGACACAGACCCCTACAACTGTATATTCCCAATACTTATCATTGGCTCTTTGCTGTTAGCCCTTGATCCAGAGATAAGAAAAAGAGATAGGGTCATCTACTGCCTTTCTGCCTCTTTCTTTACAGGGCTCTACCCTTTATTCTGGAATGGCTGGACTTTTATATTTGCCTCTGCCTTTTTACTTGTTGTTCTAACAATAACGATTGGGGCCTTAGCATATAGATCATTCAAGATTATAAAAGAACACTTACTTTTAATATCTCTATACATCCTACTTTCCTTAATCGCAATTATCGTCTTTAGAGGTTGGGATGGTTTTATATTTTCAGTGCATGATACTTTTCTAAGAATAGCGAGATTTGCCAATAGAGAGCTTAACCTAAGCTGGCCAGATGCATTCCTGATGGTAGATGAGCTAAAGAAAATGACTCTCATAAAAATTATTATCTTCTGCGGAGGAAGATTATTTTTCTTTTCATCTGTAGTTAGTCTTATAATTTTATTTTTTTCTAAGAAAAGAATCGACGGCAAATCTTACCCTGAATTAAATAAGGCAATGCTATTATTATCTTTCTTTATTATCACTCTCTTAATGGCTACACATGCAGAGAGATTTAGCGTATTATTAGTTGGCCCTCTAGCATTTTTATTCACCTTCCTAATTGACAGGCTCCAAAAATCAGTATTAAAAAGGCCTGGCATGACATTAAGAATCTTTGTGAACCTTGCATTACTTTCGCTTATTATTTTGCCAACCAGGACTTCTTTTCTGCTTACGAAAGTTAAACAGCCGATGATATACAATGATACCTGGAATAGTGCAATGACAACATTAAATAGCGATACAACTAAAAATTCAATAGTCAATACTTGGTGGTCTCCTGGTCATTTTATTACAGCTATGGCAAGAAGAAGAGTTACATTTGATGGAGCTACTTTAGAGAAACCAGTTGGCTACTGGATGGCAAGGGTATTTATATCTAATGATGAGAAAGAGGCACTTGGAATTCTGCGAATGTTAAATCTTTCTGGAAATTCTGCCTGCGAATTTTTGATTAAAAATGGCTTTGAGTTATCTAATTCAATAAGCATTATTAATTCAATAATCTTAAAATCAAAAACTGAAGCCTTGCAATTTTTAAATAATTATCTTAATAAGGACGATGCCAAGAGCCTCCTTCAATTTACCCATGGAGACCCACCTGAAAGCTATATCTTGATATATAATGATTTAATAGAAAAAACACTGGCCCTCTCGTTTATGGGTAACTGGGATTTTAAAAAGGCATCTGATTTCTTAAAATTAAAAGAAAGGAATCCTAAATCTGCCTTAGCCCTTATTAAAGAAAATTATGGGAATAATTATATAAAGTTTCTTTGGGAAATATCAGGTGGACCACAATACTATGAAAAGGCCAGCGATGAAGTCAAAAGGGAAGGAAATGTCATTTACTTTAAAAATAATGTCTGGGTCAATCTTCTTACTAAAGAATGCGATCTTGCAGATATTAAAAGCCCTTTTCACAACAAAATATCACAAATCTTATATATAGAAGAAGGCAAGCTAAAAACAAAGGTCCTTAACAACACTTCTAGATTAGCCGTTATGTTATTAGAGGATGCTAATAAATATAGAATAGTTCTGGCGGATAAAAGGCTTTGCAATTCAATGATATTCAGGCTTTTTTATCTTAATGGCTTAGGCTTAGACAGATTAATGCCCTTTATAACAGAAAACAATCCTCAAGAAGATACGTCTATAAAGGTATTTAAGATAGATTGGAAGGAAATAAGAAATGAGTAATTCTATGATTCATCAAGGATACCTACCTCTTCGCTTACAATAAAGTTTGGCCTTGCCTTTACTTCATCGTAAATCCTTGCAAGATACTCTCCAATAATACCCAATATAAAGAATAACATTCCAAACAAAAATAG
>JBFZAD010000078.1:0-6098 GCA_041309125.1 Candidatus Omnitrophota bacterium | reverse complement strand
GCCATGATGGCCGAATTTTAGTTTATATGTTTTTCCTCTTAGTGCTAAACCCAGCATCTGATGGCCCAGGCAAATTCCAAATATAGGAAGCTCACCCAATAGCCTTCTTACAGTTTCAGGTACAAACTCTACGCTTGCAGGATCTCCTGGCCCGTTTGAAAGCAATAGGCCTTGCGGCTTTAATTTTAAAATATCTTCTGCAGTTATATTAGAAGGCACCACAGTTATTGCGCAGTCAAGATCGGATAAAATTCTCAACATGTTAAATTTTATTCCGCAATCAATAGCAACAATTTTATATTTTCCTTTCTTACTCCACTCATAAATTTTTTTGCATGTGACCTCTTTGACCAAATCTATGCCTAAAAGTCCGGGAGATGCTTTGACTTTCCTAATCAGTGATTTATCGTCTAAATCAATACTGGAAATTACTGCCCTCATCGCGCCCTGAAGCCTGATGTGTCTTGTGAGCGCGCGCGTATCAATTCCTTCAATACCAACAATATTATTTTCTTTTAAATAGCTATCAAGGTCTTTTTCTGAACGCCAATTACTTGGAATTTCACTAGCCTCTTTTACAACAAAACCCTCAACAAAAGGCCTTCTTGATTCTATATCTTCTGTATTAATGCCGTAATTACCTATCAAAGGATAGGTCATTGTGACAATCTGCCCCTTGTATGATGGGTCTGTCAATATCTCTTGATACCCTGTGAGGCTTGTATTAAATACAACCTCGCCGAATCTCTCTCCCCTGGCGCCAAAAGAAACACCCTCAAAAACTGTGCCGTCTTCTAAAACAAGTTTTGCCTTCATCTTTTTTATTTTAAGAAACAAAACAAATAACCTTTTGCATTACCACATCCGAGATTATCTTGACAACCATATCTCTTACGTCATATACGCAGATAATATCTGTATATTTGGAAAAATCGGGCATTAGATTTAAGAATATATCGTTATGCGCACTGAGCCATTTTTCATTTACTACATTATCCTTATTATCAGGAAACACTGCAACATAGAATATATTTGACTCAACAAGGTCATGGAAAAAGTGCGTTCCAAATGATAACTCCGGCATCACATTGCCCAGTGTATAGGCAAGCTCTACCAGGAAGGATACATTATTTATCTCTGCGAATTTTACTGGCACTCCCAGAGAAGGTGTTGTTGTACCCCATCTGCCAGGCCCCAAAAGAAGTGTTTGAGATTCTTCCCTGTTTTTTATTTCTCTATTTAATCTGCCTACGATACGCGCAACTTCATATTTTTGCGATAAAGGCACCTCGCTATATTTTTGCGGATTGACATATATAATGGTTTTTATCTGCTGGGAGATGTTTCCTCCCAAGAAATATCCTTTTGATTCAAAAAGCAGATCTTTAGCCTTTACATCCTTTGGCATAACAACCTTCTGCCCCAACCCGCGTGTTTGTAGCGGCCTACATTGTAATAAATTTATCTTAAAATTGCAACCATCAGTAAAATTTACAGTAAATTCTATCTCAACAGGATAGTTGTAATTTTTTTCTAATGATTTTAATATATGCTTGAAGGCATTTACAAACTTTTCATTCTTTAATACCTTATCCAATGTCAATATCCAATATTCCTTGCCCTCTAAGCCTATGTCACTCATCTTTTGCATAGACTCAAGGTCCTTTATTGCAACGCTGTCTATATTTTTATATAAATTTTCATTGGCTATTTTAGAGAAAGAAACTGTTTCTAAAATATTTTCTTTTGTGTTAATCAGGTCAACATCGTGTTGTGAGAATTTTCTTAAATCATCTTTTTCTGCATATGGCCTTTTCGCAGGTTCATTAAGAGCAACCATCCTGGGATAATCACCCTCTACTCTGTTGACTGCCCTTGTGCCAAGACCAAATACAAGGCGCAATATCCCGTCATGCGGATTTATATCCTGGCTCCAAACATATGTATTATACGAAATGCCTACTCCTGCCAGGTCAGGGAAGAAATATTGAGTATGCTCTGACCCTGATACCCTCTGCACCAGAAGCGCCATCTGCTCATCGAACTTATCCAGGCCTCTTTGTTTTCTATATGCCAGGGCATCTTCTCCCATAGTACTTGCATATACCTTTCTTACTGCCTCTGAAAATTGGATATACCTTTGCTCTGGTGTTCCCTGATTTGCCAAAAATACACTTTCATATTTTCCTGCAAAGGCATTGCCAAAACTATCTTCTAATAATGAACTTGAACGTATTATAATGGGTGAATTTCCAAAATATTCAATTATCTGCTGGAAGTATTCCATAATCACTTCCGGAAACTTTCCATAGAGTATCCTTTCTCTGATTATATCGGCTATCTTAAAATAACCTTCCTGTGTTTTTTGCTGCATTCTTAAGTTCCATAGGTTATTTTCAACAATGTAAGAATAGAAGATGTCTGAACCGATATAGAATGAATCATGGGATTCGCTAAGGTTATCCCAATCCAAAGACTTCTCTTTTGATAATATCTTTCTTGCCAATAGCATGCCAACTGTTTTTCCGCCTATAAAACCTGTTCCTATCAAGCGAGACTTAATATCAAGCAGCTCGTCTAGCGAGAAATTACCGGCAGCCAGGTTTAATATCTTTTCATTTTTTGTTATCATTACCGCGCACAGCTTTTTAATCAAATCCTTTTTATCGGGTTCTGAAACCTTTTCCTTTGACAATCTTTCTGCATCAAGAAACATGCGATCCCAGTAGTCTAGGTTTCTCTGTGTTTCCTCCAATCCCTTGTTCTTGATATAAGACAAAAGCTTAACGGCGTCTACGCTATCTGTTATTGGAATAAATTTATCCTTTTCTCTCTGATGGGGCAAGAACATGGTAGGGGAATATCTGTTCCATACCTTTAATGGGTGGATATAAAGACTTGCTTCAAAGTGGTAGACTTCAAGGAGTAATTGTGTAGTCTCTCTTATGCGTGCTATTGATTTATAAGAATGGTTGTTGCGCAATATTGAAAAATAGGCTATTGTATCTAACTCAAATAGGTACGGGCATGTGACCATAAAAAAGTTCCCTATCATAAGGTCAGTTGCCCAGGCAGAGAGCAACTCTGAGAGACAATCAAATACATAATATGCGCCTCTACCTTCTTTTGTAATTATGCTGTTTATACTGCTGGCAAAGGTCTCAAAACCTGCATATGCATCAAGCTCATAGACCTTTATGCCTGTTGTTTCAGGGATAAGCTTTTTATGCGATGCAAACCTGATATAGATTAAATTCTTATTCTCTTTTCTTGCCTGGCTAACAAAAGGCGTAACAAGCTCTATGTAGTCATCAATATCATCTATCTGCCAGACTACATTATCCCCTAATCTCAAACCTGTCAGTATCTCATCCAACCCTATTATGCCTGTGCTTATCATTGCCTTTCCTTTACATTATCAGGATATCGCTATCGCCCATTAAATACTTATCAATATTATATGCACAACATCTGCCCTCATAGAGAGCCCACACAACTAAAGATTGCCCTCTTCTTGCATCGCCTGCACAAAATATCTTATCTATAGATGTCTTAAAGTTTTTATCTGTTTTGATATTGCCTTTGTCATCAAGCGCAACTTGCAAATCTTTAACTAAACCGGAGTGCTCTGGGTGTAAAAATCCCATTGCAAGGATTACAACATCAGCTTCTATCTCAAATTCGCTTCCATGGATTTCTTGCATCGTAAGACAAGTTTGTGTTTGGTGTTTAGTGTTTGGTGTTTGGTTGACAAATTCGACTCTGACACAAGAAAGCTTCTTAAGCTTGCCGCTTTCTCCGATAAACTTCTTTGTCAAGACGGCCCACTCTCTTTGAGAGCCTTCTTCATGGCTTGTCGAGGTCTTAAGCAGCATTGGATATTTTGGCCATGAAAAATCGGCTGTCCTGCACTCAGAAGGCCTTGGCAAGATCTCTATCTGGGTGATGCAGGCTGCTTTCTGCCTATTAGCGCATCCTATGCAATCAGCCCCGGTGTCTCCGCCACCAATTACTACAACTTTTTTATTTTTTACATCAATTAGTTTTTCTTTGGGTATCCTGGTTCCTGCTATTATTTTATTGGCCTGGATTAAATAATCCATTGCAAAATATATTCCTTTGAGATTCCTTCCTTCTATTTTAAGTTCACGTGCAACGCTGCTGCCACAGGCAAGGCTCACTGCATTAAAATCCTTAATCAGGCTGTCTATCTTGTAATCTTTGCCTACCTCAACGCCTGTCTTAAAAACAATCCCTTCCTTCTCCCATATTTCAACTCGTCTGTCTAATATATTTTTCTCAAGTTTAAAATCAGGAATACCGTAACGTAATATACCTCCGACCTTATCGCTTCGCTCAAAAACAACCACTTCATGGCCAACTTTGTTTAGTTCTGATGCACACGCAAGGCCGGCTGGCCCTGAACCAACAATGGCTATCTTTTTGCCTGTTCTTTTTTTGGGAGGATTGGGCTTTATGTAATTATACCTAAAACTATTCTCTATTATATCTAATTCATTTTCTCGGATAGTAACTGCGTCGTCATTTTTACCTAAGACGCATGCATATTCACACACTGCAGGACAAATCCTGCCGGTTACTTCCGGCATTGGATTTGTTGCGCTTAAAATGTTGTAGGCCTTTTGCCAATTTTCCTGGTGTACATAATCATTCCATTCTGGTATATAATTTCCCAGCGGGCAACCCCAATGGCAAAAAGGAGTGCCGCAATCCATACAGCGTGAGGCCTGCTCTTTAGACATGTTAACTGTGCGCAAAAAAGACACCTCTTTATAATCTTGGACCCGCTCACAAACAGGTCTATAGATTGCCTTTGACCTTCTTTTCTTTAAGAAACCTCTTATCTCAGCCATCCAATGCCTCTGTTAGCCCAAGCTTTTTTTCAAGCTTGACGCCTTCAAGTATCCTTTTATATTCTAAAGGAATGACTCTTATAAATTTTTTAGTTTCTTCTTCAAAGCTGCTTAATATTTTTTCTGCCCTTGGGCTTTTGGTATACTTGTAATGGTTGTACAAAAGATAATGCAGTATATCTTTATCTGAATCTTGTATTTCCTCAAGCGTTACCATGCCCATATTACACCTACCTTTAAATAAACCATCGATATCATAGACATAGGCAATGCCTCCGGACATACCGGCTGCAAAATTTCTCCCGGTTTTGCCAATGACAACAATCCTTCCTCCTGTCATATATTCGCATCCGTGATCACCTAATCCCTCTACAACTGCATACAACCCGGAATTTCTTATTGCAAATCTTTCACCTGAAGCACCGCATATATAGGCCTCACCCGAGATAGCTCCGTAGAATGAGGTATTGCCTATGATTATATTCTTATCAAGGGTATCGTCTGTTTCTTTATCAAAATATATTATTATCTTACCCCCTGAAATACCCTTTCCGACATAATCATTGGCCATGCCCTCAAGCTCAAGCGTAATTCCTTTAGCCAGGAATGCGCCAAAACTTTGACCAGCTACACCTTTAAATTTACAAACAATTGAATCCTCTAATAATCCGCCTTCTCCGAATTGCTTACAAACTTCGTGGCTAAGCATAGCCCCTGTAGCCCTGTTTGAATTATTTATGCCAAGAGAAATCTTTACAGGTTCATTTCTTTTAATCGCTGGCTCAGCAAGCCTTATCAATTCATTATCCAGGACATTAGAAAGACTCACTTTTTGTTTAGGATTATAGCGCGTATGAACTGTTTGCGCAACTTTCGGCTTATATAGTATCTTTGAATAATCAATTCCCTTTGCCTTTTCAGAAATAATATCTGAATTTATTTCAAGAAGCTCTGTATGGCCTATTAAATCATCCATGGTTCTAATACCAAGCGATGCCATTATCTCTCTAAGCTCTCTTGCAACAAAATGAAAATAGTTAAAAAGATATTCCGGTCTTCCTTTAAAACGTTTCTGCAAAATCTCATCCTGCGTTGCAACTCCAAGAGAGCAGTTGTTCAGATGACAGTGCCTAAGCATAACACAACCTAGAACAACCAAGGCCACGGTGCAAAAACCGTATTCTTCTGCTCCTAATATAGCTGCTATTATTACATCCCGTCCTG
>JBFZAD010000077.1:0-2617 GCA_041309125.1 Candidatus Omnitrophota bacterium | reverse complement strand
GGCTTTTTATTTTCTTGTTTTGTTTATAAAATCAGGTATAATAAAATTTAGAATTAAAGTAAAGGCGATGAGGTTCGCCGTATAACCACCTAAAGAATTCTTAGGTTGATGACCTCTACTGAAGAAGTAGAGGTTTTCATTTAGGCCTCTACAATAAATGGTAGAGGCTTTATTTTTTATACGAGGAGGCTCATATGGAAAATATGTTTACCATCGCAGCAGTTTGGCTCGGCTTAGCAGTTTTGTCCACAGTTATTGCGTATCACCTGAAAATATCAATAGCACTTATTGAAATTTGTATAGGCGTGATAGCAGCTGCTATCGCCAATCATTTTTTCGGTCAGAATTCTTTAGGGAATAACTTGGAGTGGTTGCGTTTTCTGGCTTCAACGGGAGCGGTTCTACTTACATTTTTAGCTGGCGCAGAACTTGACCCCAAAGTCATATCTTCTAAGAAGAAGGAAGTCTTGATAGTAGGTTTGATAGGATTTTTAGCGCCATTTTTAGGCTGTGCAGCTATCGCCAGATTTATTCTGCATTGGGATATTAGGGCAAGTTTGCTTACAGGAGTGGCGCTATCCACAACTTCTATGGCCGTTGTCTATGCTGTTATGCTTGAGACTGGTTTTAACCGGACAGAATTCGGCAAAGGTATTTTAGGTGCCTGTTTTGTTAATGATTTAGGAACAGTAATAGCCCTTGGTTTAATATTTTCCCCGTTTACTTATAAGACAATTGTATTTGTAGTGGTAAGCTTAATCGTATTAGCATTATTTCCTTTTATAACTTCATTTTTGACTAAAGTATATGGTAACAGAACTGCTGCTATCAGAGCAAAATGGATAGTTTTGGTATTGTTTGGCCTCGGGGCACTTGCCTACTGGGCAGGAAGCGAAGCAGTTTTGCCTGCATATGTAGCTGGTATACTTTTAGCTGAGTTTGCAGCAAGGGAGCATCATTGGGTCAGGCGTATGCGGACATTGACCGTAGGTTTCCTTACACCATTTTATTTCTTGCGCGCATGAACTCTTGTTTCGTTACCAGCTTTAATGTCCTCAACGCTTATATTTTTGATTTTGCTTATTGCCAAAGTCATCTCAAAGATTTTTGGGTTGTATCCTGTTATCGGGAATTTCCGAAAGGAGCGTTCTGAAAGATGGTATTACACGCTTATGATGTCCACGGGGTTAACCTTTGGGACAATCTCTGCCCTATATGGTCTTTCACACGAAATAATAACTCAGAAACAGTATTCATTTCTGGTAGCCGCAGTTATCGCAAGTGCAGTCATTCCTACTATGATTGCCAATTTTGCTTTTTTACCAAAACATCTCCTTTCGACAGCTACTCCTAAGAAGCAGATGGGGCAGATAGCATCTGAGGGAGGAATAGATGAAGAATAATTTTTATCAACGAATGGCTTCTTGAGCGAATGGGTTTAAGCTATCAAGGCCAGTTCTTTATATATCGTTTCCGCTTCTCCTGAAGCACAAAAGTTGCGAAACTCGTCCAATAGGGGGAGCCAAATTAAAAAAGCCTATTGTTAATTCGATGGGCTTTTTTAATTTGATCCTGAGGAGGCAGTAGTTAGCATGTAGGCCGACGAAGGACCTTAAGAGTCATCGCCCCGTACCAGTCGCCCCTTCGGGGTTCAGGTACAGGGCGCGCGCAGGAGCCATATTGAAAATCCGAACTTTTCGGTTTGAAGCCCCAGTTACTAATCGTAGCTGGGGCTTTTTCACAATGATGGAAGGATTAAAAATAGTTCTTGACAAATAAGAATGATTACTATATAGTAATACTATGAAGATTGAGAATCAAGAACTTAAAAAGACGTTTTACAATAAGTGTGCAGAGAAGGAGCTTAAGATTACCCCGCAACGCTCGCTTATTTTTGATGAGCTCTCTAAGGCAACGGATCATCCTACCGCTGACGCGATATATAAACGCGTGCGAAAGACTTTATCAAATATTTCTTTTGATACCGTTTACCGAACGTTGTTGTCATTTACTGAAATAGGCATAGTTAATCTAGTGGAAGGCACAGGTGAGCAGAAACGTTTTGAGCCCAACCTGCAACAGCATCATCATTTTAGATGTATCAAGTGTTATACCATTTATGATTTCGAAAATGATGCTTATAATGATATCGCAGTGCCGGAGGATGTACAGAGACAAGGAGTCATTATCAATAAGAGGGTAGTATTGGAAGGAATCTGTTCAAAGTGTAAGGTTAAATAATATTTTTTTTGCCCATTCATTAGTAATGATTACGATTTAGTAAGTTAACGCAAATTAAAGGAGGTGGTTGATTGAGAAAATAAAGCGTAATTAGCGGCATGCGGTAGATAATGTAAAAATGGATATTAACCAAAAGGAGGAAGTATCATGGCAAACAATAAGTATAGATCAATAGTAAAACTTGACTTTCAGTACGCACATAGGTTTATGAATTATCCAGGAGAGGCAAGCTATCTTCATGGACATTCGGGATTACTAACGATCGAAATTGAAGGGGAGTTAAATCAACATAATTATGCCTACCCAGTAAAAGAGGCACAAAAATTAGCATGGGAAGTGGCTGATAACTTCATGCATGGAACGATTTTTCAAGAAG
>JBFZAD010000076.1:0-4873 GCA_041309125.1 Candidatus Omnitrophota bacterium | reverse complement strand
GTCAAAGAAAAAAATTCTAGGAGTAGTTATTTTTGTAGCAACTTTAGTAATGTTTTTTAGTTTTATTGCTTTACTGCAGGCTGCTTTAGAGAGCCTGCTTCTAGTGGATGATTCTATAATTACAGACTACGCACCCTATAAGCAAACACAGTGGTATAGTTTTAATGCCGTTGGAGGAAAAGGATATAGTGCAGTTTTATCACCTTTCTCAGGAAATAGCGATTTGTATTTTTTTGATACAGGCTTTAATAGAGTTGGCTATAGCAATAGAACTGGCACAAATCAAGATCGGGTTTGGTATGGACAATCTAGTTCTGGTCCTATGCATATCGGCTGCTATGGCCTATCAACTACATCTTCAAATTTTACTATCAAGGTAATCACTTCTCCTTATATCTCGACAATTAGCCCTAACTCAGGTGCTGCAGGAACCCTGGTAACCCTTACAGGTTTTGGCTTTGGTAGTACCCGAGGAACAAGCTATGTTAAATTCGGTACAGTTAACGCTATAAGTTATTCATCATGGAGCAATACCCAGATTAAAGTCTATGTACCTACGGGTGTCGCTGCTGGACCCATCCAAGTAGCGTTATATGTAGCATCTAAGGATAGCAACCCAATGAGTTTTACAACAAATGCTGCTTCTTCTAACGGAACTATGTGGCGCTATGACTTAGCACGAACTGGCAATTACCCCAATGGCCCCACAGCAACACCACTTAGTTTGAAGTGGGATTATATAACTGGCTGGCCCCAAAATCTATTTCCTTCACCTGTGTTAGCAAATGGAATATTGTATACTCCAATATGGACAGACTTAGTTGCTTTAGATTCAAATACTGGTGTTTTTAAATGGAAATTTTATTGTGGCGTTGCTTCTAATTTTCCTTCTACTCCTGCTGTGGCAAATGGAACAGTATACTTTACAGCGCCAAATTATTTATACGCTATAGATGCATTAACCGGGATCTTAAAATGGAAATATGATGAGGCGTATCCGTCATCTGCTGGCAGCTCTCCAGCTGTATATGATGATAAAGTATATTATGTTACTTCGAGCTCTAGCTCAACTGTATCCAACTATGTTAAAGCTATTGATGTGAATACAAAAACCCTAAAATGGTCCTATAATATAGGCACAGGGGGAGGGGCCTTTTCTCCTTCCATATACAATGGTACCCTATACTTATGTGTGCAATACGTACCTTCGTCAATTCCATTTAAGGTTTTTGCCATAGATGCAAAGACTGGGTCATTAAAATGGATTTACAGTTTACCTACAGGTGGAAGGATTTATAGTCTCTATGGAGCACCCACTATAGTTAATGGGTTAGTTTATATTGCAGCTGGTGCTGATTTTGGTGGAGGCGAAGGTTATGGTGATAGAATTTGTGCCATTGATGCAAATACCGGTATTTTAAAATGGAAATCTAGTATTTTAGCCTACTTAGATTCACCGCCTGCTTGTGCTAACGGGGTAATATATATAGGATCCACGAGTGGTATTATATTTGCCTTTGATGCAAACAATGGTGTTTTAAAATGGAGCAGCACTATTACCGACAATAAAAGCCTTGAACCTATTTCAGTTTCTAAGGACATTTTGTACGCTAATTCTTCAACGGGCTTATATGCCGTTAATGCATTAACTGGAGCTTTAAAATGGCAATACTCTCTAGTCTCTAGTTCTGCACCTGAAATCGGCGATGGCAAGGTTTTTGTAAGCACTGCAGGTCATGTTTATTGTTTTGGCCAATAAAGGTTTAAATTCATAAACCTTCTATTTACACCTCGCAAAATAAAAGAGCCCTGATTTTCCACAGGGCTCTTTTATTAAGGGTACACCTTCCCGATTATGTTGGAAAGCGTCTCTAATCGTGCTAATCGTGCCTCTAATCGTGTTTGATTTAACGCAGTACGCTGTACGCACTACGCAATACGAACCATGCTATCCTAGAAAGTATACTTCGTCTCCAAAAACACCTGATCATTCTTATCAAACTGTCCGCTCATTAACTGCTCATCGCCTTCAAATATATGCAAACCAGCCGTCATCATCCAGCGATCATTAATCTCAAAGCTTACCTTAGGACTAATGCGCCAATCCCTATCATCATTATCCTTACCAACAGTATGAAGTACCATTATCTGCGGCTTCAATCTCTCATGCATAAAATCAGTTGAAAGTAAAAATGAAATCAGCGTCATCTGATCTTCTAATGGGCCTCTTGTCGGGCCAAAGAGAAGCACATATTTTGATTTATCAAACTTTTCTTTCTGGATGGCGTTATATTGAATAAACTGCAAACTGGCATTCCAATTCGACCAAAAACTCTTATCAAGGCCTAATACATAATTGAGCTGATCTACATCTGCCGTTCCTCTTATAGTTTCATCAGTCCCGTAATTCATAGCTCCGCCTTTAATATATGCCAACTCGCCACGCAAGGTCAAACCCTTAGCTAACCCCGGCATACCAAATAATCCAGTAGTTATACTTTTAGAGAAAGTTCCACCAAAAACATCTATGCCCTCTACCCTTCGAGTTAACTTCATAAGAGGAGGTTGCGGTGTGACATAATACGAAGAGGCAAAATCATATCCATGATAATAGTTTAGAGTATAATCTAACCCTTGTGCATAACCTGAGCCTACTACATTTCTCCAGCGCAGTCCGATTTTGGTATTCTCAAAAGTATGTTCCGGCTTCTGATCAAAAGTAGTTGTAGTAGTAAATGGGAATGATAAGGGTCTTGCTCCTATCTTAACTGTCCTAAGCGTAAAAGGCCCTCCGTTTGGTGCATAGTAATTACCTTGCCAATCGGGTATAAGCAATAGTTGCAAATGCCCGTCTGCCATAAGCTCCCCTTCAACATTGAGCATCCATAGCGGGATTCTACTATCAATATAATCATCCAAGGTCCATTCACGATAATCTAAAGGATTAATAATATCCAAAATCCTTACGCCATCTGCTGTTCCCCAGACAACTTGTTGTTTTCCTGCGCGGATATCTAATCTATCGGTAAAAATATCCAAATAGCAGTCGCGCAGCCACAACATCTTCTCTGGAACCTTTAATTTTCTATTCTTCTCTTTGGAATCAATTGAAGAATAGCGCTCTTTCTCTATATCGTATACGGCATCGTAAAACCAGCGCAAGGTAGTAAAAAATTCAACTCCTTCTTTTATCTTATAGTTTCCTGATAAAGATACCGTATTCTGGTTTTTCATAAACTCATCCATTCCGCCAGCTATTCGAACGGATGTCTCGTTTTTTAGATAGCCTGCCAGCTCCAAGTTTTCAAATGGCAGGACCTTGCGAAGCATCTTATAGACAACTGCACGGTCTAGCTCTTGGGCAAAGACATGCGGACAGCTAGTTGTAATAAGAAGCAGGATTAGCAGTAATACTGGTTTGACTTTCATGGTCTCAACGCCTCCTTTAATATGTGAACTTTATCCAGCACTAATTTTCATACTACTCATATATAGAAAATTAGTGCTGGATAAATTCGCACAACGACTTATGTCGGCTTTCAGCCTCCATAAGTCGTGTGCTCATTTACCATTTCGATCTCTCAAGCATTCGCTCTGAAAAATCGCTTTCGTCAAAACCCTGATCAAACTTTATGTCTTTAATTTCAATCACAGTCTTATGATCTGTGCGAAGGTCTTTGACCTCTAAGTGTGTCTGGACTGAATAATCTCTACCATTTACATCTTTAATCTGATACTCTTTAAATACCGTCTTAAACATCTTGCCATTGGCATCATATACCTCTTCGTAGATATCTCCTCCAGTCTTTTTATCAATCCAGGTAATTCTCTTTGAGTAATACCAAGGATTTCTCTTAGGCTTTGCCTCTACAACATAACAATCAGCGCCATTAAAATATTCCTTGCCGTCAAATTCTGATTTATAGCCACCGAAGGTGTCTTCTCTAAGCAAGGTATATGTTTCATCCTCAAATCTTCTTGTGGTAACCTCTTCAGTTGTAAAATCAGATCCCAAAAATGAATCGTCACCGCTTGCCTGTGAAATCTTTCTTACCTTTTTTAGAGATGGGACCCAAAGCCACTGGTCCGCATCCTGGCCATACTTAGAATAGGTCCAGCTCAATATCCCTAAGCCCTTTACAGAAGTTGGATTAGTAAACACTGTCATATCTTTGTAATCAATATTGTCATCTTGCCTTCCTAAAATAAGCCTTCTTCGCAAGAATGTCCTTTGACGAGTAGCGCCATTTTTTTCAATAAGATGAACTAGGCCAGTTGATTGATAATCATATGCGTATTTTGTGTATTTATTAAAAAGAGAGATCTGCATAATATCATCCACCCCCATGCCTGGCTCAATCCTATAAATCTCATGGTGCTTAAACTCCATTGCAAACAAATTTAAGCAATTAAAGAAAAAACAACCAAATACAGCTAAAAAAAGAATTAATAAAAATTTTTTACACATCTTCTCTCCTTATTTCTTAATTAGTTAATATACTCTTAACATCTATTAAATTGTCTTAAGACCACCTCCTCCTTACAGGTTTAAACTTAAAATTTTTTATAAATTTATTTTTCAAATGCCAAACCAGCCATCAACAGGGCTTTTTCTTAAACCAACTCCGATATGTTTAGGCTGGATATATTCAAAGAATCCTGCCTTACCGAGATTCCTTCCCCACCCACTAAGCTTTGTGCCTCCAAAAGGCGTCTGAGAGGACATCTGCGCAAAGGTATTGATCCAGACTGTACCGGATTGCGCCATTCTTGCTAATCTTTGTGCCTTTAAAATATCCTTGCTCCAAATCTGCAAAACCAAGCCTGTTGGATTTGATTGAATTAAATCTTCTATTTCTTCATCTTTGAATTT
>JBFZAD010000075.1:0-6079 GCA_041309125.1 Candidatus Omnitrophota bacterium | reverse complement strand
TTTGGCAGCGGATTTTAGTTGTCGGCTGTGGGCCACTATTAAATTACCTGTTAGCTTTTGTATGTTTTTGGATTGTATTTATAGCCAATCCGCCGCTTTTACCCAAAGTGGGTAGGGTCTTGGATGGTTATCCTGCAAAGGCAGCTGGAATTATACAAGGTGATTTTATTACAAAAATAGATAATGTTTCTGTTCAAAGCTGGAACCAGCTTTCTCAGATGATAAATGTTAGCGCCCAAGATAAGGACGCAATAGACTTAAAGGTAAAAAGACAAGGAAAGATTATCTCTCTCAATGTTAGAGTTGTGGAAGAGGTTGAAGAGATTAACGGGAAAGAGCAAAAGATTAAAAAAATTGGCATAGTTTCATCTGGATCGGCTTATAGCATATTGGATTCGTTCTTTTTATCGTGGCAGCATTTATTTTTCCTTACTAGAGTTACTCAAAAGGCATTGTGGATGCTTTTCACCGGCAAGATAGCTGTAAAAGAGTCTTTGGCAGGTCCTATTGCAATAGCAGGTTTTGCTATGGATGCAGCTAGGTTAGGATTTTTAGCCATCGTGAGTTTTATGGGTTTTATCAGTATGAACCTGGCAATATTCAACATGCTCCCTATGCCTATATTGGATGGAGGCCATATTTTTTTACTTATCTTGGAAAAAGTTCGCTCTAGGAAAATAACCCAACGCACAGAAGAGATAATCAATCAGATAGGGATTACCCTTTTAGTTAGTCTTGCCGTATTTGTTTCATATAATGATTTAGATCGCTTGGGGATTTTTACTAAAGTTGTAGAGTGGTCTAAGGGTGTATTCAATTCAATAATTAGATAGATATATGGTTGATAGAAGAAAGACAAAAACAGTAATAGTAGGAAATGTGCCTATAGGTAGTAGTTGTCCTATTGTTATCCAGGCTATGACCAAGACGCATACAAAATTAGTTAGTTCTACGGTAAAACAGATCAATAGTCTAGTTAAATGCGGAGCAAGATTAGTAAGGCTAGCCGTCAACGATATTCAGGATGCCAAGGCAATAAGGGCAATTAAAAAGAGAATAAATATTCCAATTATAGCAGATATCCATTTCAGCTATCAGTTAGCACTTGAGGCCATTAATAGCGGAGTTGATAAGATACGGATCAATCCGGGAAATATCTATAAAGAAAATGAGATAAGAGAGGTTGTCAAATGCGCCAAAGATGCCAAGATCCCAATAAGGATTGGGATAAATTCAGGCTCGCTTAGGAATGTATCTATTAATTCTGGTGCCAAGTTTGATAAAGAAGATTCTCAATCTTCTGTTAATCAAGAAGCAATTAACATGGTGAGGTCTTGTCTTGAGTTTATTAAGTTATTTGAAAGTATGTATTTCTATGATATAGTTATATCTTTGAAATCATCCGATGTGCCCAGCACTATCTATGCCTATTCTCAGATGGCTAAATATTGTAATTATCCCTTTCATCTTGGGGTTACCGCAACCGGTCCGTCTTACTCTGGAGTTATTAAATCTAGCATAGGGATTGGAACATTGCTATCAATGGGGATAGGGGATACGATTAGGATTTCTTTAACATCTTCACCTGAAGAAGAAGTCATGATTTCTAAGAAGATACTTGAGTCATTGAATTTAGCTAATCCTTCTTTTGAAATCATAAGTTGTCCTGTCTGCGGAAGATGCCAGGTAGACTTATTTAAGGTGGTTGCGCAATTACAGCGAAAATTATATTCAAAAGGTTTTCTAAGCAATGGTAAGAGTTTTCAGCTGGCAGTAATGGGCTGTATGGTCAACGGCCCCGGCGAAGCAAAAAAATGTGATCTAGGTGTTGCTTTTGGTAAGGGCAAGGCAGCTTTATTTAAAAAAGGCAAAATAATAAGACAGATATCAGAGGATAAGGTTATACCTGTTCTTTTAAAAATGCTGGAGGCTGATAAATGAGTAGCAAAGATATCAAAAACAAGATAAAAGAAATTTTTATTAATGAATACAATAGTCTATTTAAAGATGGTCACCTGAAGGATATAGATATAATTAAAAGATCTTTTCGACAGATAATAGATGGGTTAATTGTTGATAAGAGAATACAGATTTCAGATGAAGAAAAAGATGTGCTGATTGATGATTTAAGCAATGACATTTTAGGCTTTGGTCCAATTAATATGTTATTAAATGATCCGCAAGTTACAGAGATAATGATTAATGGTTCTTCAAAAGTCTTTATAGAGCGTAATGGCAAGATGCAATTGACGGATATTAAATTTGAGGATGAAGAACACTTGATGCGAGTAATTTATAATATGCTATCCCCGACTCGCAGAAGAGTGGATGAATCAAATCCTTTTGCAGACTTAATGATACCTGGAAATTGTAGAGTAAATATCGTTTTGCATCCAATCTCTTTGCAGGGGCCAGTTGTTACCATACGTAAGTTTAGCCAAGAGATTAATAAAATTGAGGATTTGATTAAATTCGGTACTTTAAATAATAAAATGGCTGATTTTTTGATAGCAAGCATCAAGGCCAAGCTTAATATTATTTTCGCAGGAGCTACTGGCGCTGGAAAGACCACTACCCTAAATGTTTTATCTAACTATATTCCTTATTATGAGAGAATAATCACTATCGAAGATACAGCTGAGTTATTTCTATCGCAGGAGCATGTGGTCCGTATGGAAGCAAAACAGGCAAATATAGAGGGCAGGGGAGAAATTACCATGGGTGATATATTTAAAAACTCTCTGAGGATGAGGCCCAATAGAATAATATTAGGCGAGGTTCGTGGAGATGAAGCGCTTAGTCTTTTGCAGGCACTTTCAAGCGGACATTCGGGCTCTTTAGCGGTATTGCATGCAAGTTCCCCGCATGATGCAATCCGCAGATTAGAGACTATGGTCCTTTCAACGGGCTTATCAATACCTTTGTGGGTAGTCAGGAGCCAAATAGCCTCTTGTGTTGATTTGATCATACAGCATGAGCAGCTAGCAGATGGTTCAAGAAAGATTACTAAGATTACCGAAGTAACCGATTATCAAAATGAGGATGTTAGTTTAGCCGATCTTTTTTATTTCATACATGAAGGAGTAGATTCAGAAGGAAAGATTTATGGGGTGTTTAAAAGCGCTGGCATAAAACCAACTTGTAGTGATAAATTTAGAAAGATGAACGTTGATATTTCTAGTTCATTGTTTGAGAAAGATTAGCTTTAAGCTGCAATTAGTTGGAGAATAACTAAAAATATGCGTTTGACAAATTATTTTGTCCCTACATTAAAAGAAGCACCATCAGAAGCTGAGATTACAAGTCATAAATTGATGCTTCGCGCAGGCCTTGTGCGTATGCTCATGGCAGGGGTATACACCTATTTGCCTTTGGGTTTAAGGGTTTTAGTCAATATTGAAGATATCATCCGTCAAGAAATGAATTTAATCGGAGCGAATGAATTACTGCTACCTGCTCTTCAGCCACTAGAGCTATGGAACAGGACAGGTAGAGACAAGCTTCTTAAAGATACCATGATGTGTTTGGTTGATAGAAGAGAAAGAAAGGTTTGTCTTGGTCCTACACATGAGGAGGTTATAACACAACTTGTCGCAAGCAACATACAGTCCTACAAACAATTGCCAGTTGTTTTTTACCAGATTCAGACTAAATTCAGAGATGAAATACGCCCTCGTTTTGGTTTGGTGAGGTCTTGTGAATTCATTATTAAAGATGCCTATAGTTTTGATAAAAATGAAGAAGGTTTGGATAAGAATTATCAGTTGATGCAAGGTGCGTATAGGAAGATTTTTACAAGGTGTGGCTTAGATTTTGTAGTTACCAGTGCAGATTCGGGCGTTATGGGTGGAAGCGTTTCCGAAGAATTTATGATACCATCAAAGAATGGAGAAGACAAAGTATTGCGTTGCTTCGACTGTAAGGCTATCTTTAGCTTTGATGAAAAAATAGTTTCATGTAAAAATTGTAAAGGAAAGCTAGAGCAGGTATTTACTATGGAGGTAGGGCATATTTTTAAGTTGGGCACAAAATATTCTGATTCCCTGGATGCAAGATTCTTGGATGATAAAGGAGTAAAAAGACCTGTCATCATGGGCTGTTATGGTATAGGAGTAAGTAGGCTTATTCCGGCGATCATTGAGCAGAATAATGACGGGGATGGAATTATCTGGCCTTTAGAGATTGCCCCATATAAGGTAATAATTGTTATGATAGAGCCGCAAAATGAACAGATCAGAAAATCTCAAGAAGAAATATGTGGGTTTCTTGCAAAAGATAATATATCCTACTTGATAGATGATAGAGAAGATCAGGCAGGCAAAAAATTTAAAGATGCAGATCTTATTGGGATACCCGTTAAAATCACCCTGGGCAAGGATTTCTTAAAGACAAATAAATATGAGGTAAAATTGCGCAGAGAAGAAAAGGCGCACTTCTTAAACATGGAAGAGTTGATCGGGTTTGTTAAGAGAGTTATTAATGCTTAAGGAGCTAGTTTCAGAGCTAAGAGGGGTTATTCAACCTTACATAGAAGAAAGAGGCTTTGAATTGGTAGATTTCATAGTCTATAAGAATAAAAATAATCTAATGATGAGGATTCTTGCAGATAGGCAAAATGGTTCAATAACCATTGATGAGTGTGCACAGTTAAACAATGATATTGGAGAAATGTTAGACAAAGAAAATATACTAGATACAAGTTATCTTCTCGAGGTATCTTCTCCTGGCCTAGATAGGCCACTTAAGACGATAAAGGATTACCGCAGAAACATTGGAAGGAAGATAAGAGTTTTTACTAATATTGCAATCAATGAGAAGTATGAATTGATAGGGGAATTGTTTAAAGCCCAAGATGATTCCATAGATATTAATACAGATAGAGGCCAAATAAATATTAGATTAGTTGATATTAAACTAACAAAACAGGTGATATAATATGAATGGAGAACTATTAGCGGTATTAGAGCATATCGAGAGAGAAAGAGGTATTGATAAGAATATTCTTATCCAGGCCGTAGAACAAGCTCTTGTGAGTGCAGTAAGAAAGGTTGTTGATGTCCTGCCAGGTGTTGAAGTCAGAGTTGAGGTAAATCCCGAAACGGGTAAAATCAGGGCATTCGCCGGGAAGGAAGAGGTACGTTCTGATAACTTTGGAAGAATCGCAGCACAAACTGCAAAGCAGGTAATTATACAAAAGATAAGAGAGGCAGAGAAGGATGTAATCTATAATGAATTTCAGGCGAAGACAGGTGAAATAGTAAGCGGTGCGGTTTACCGTTTTGAAAAGAATAATATCATCGTTGATCTATTAGGCAAGGCAGAGGGTTTTTTGCCTCAACGTGAGCAGTGCCCTAATGAAAAGTTCAAGCTAGGCGACAGGATAAAGGCATATGTCATTGAAGCTAAGCGTCAGGCAAAAGGACCGCAGATTATTTTATCGCGTTCTCATCCAAATTTTGTACGTAAACTTTTTGAGCTTGAAGTTCCTGAAATTTATGAGGGGATAGTAGAGATTAAAGCCGTTTCACGTCAAGCCGGAGAGAGGACCAAGATCGCCGTGTTTTCAAAAGATGAGAAGGTAGATTGCCTGGGTGCCTGCGTCGGCATGAGGGGCCAAAGAGTCAAAAATATTGTAAATGAACTGCATGGCGAGAAAATCGATATTGTACGCTATAAAGAGGACATCAAAGATTATGTATCAGAGTCACTTTCTCCAGCAAAAATATCTATGATTAAATTAGACAGAGATAAACTGAGGGCAGAGGTTGTAGTGGATGATGATCAACTTTCCTTATGTATTGGAAAGCATGGGCAGAATGTAAGACTTGCCTCTCGTCTTGTAGGTTGGGAACTTGATATACGCACTAAAGAAATGCTTGAGAAAGCAAAAGAACAGGAACCACCTGTGCAGGTTGAGGAGCTAGAGCTAGAAGGAATTGGTGAAAAGCTCAATAAAGCCCTTGTTGAACAGGGATTAAATTCTTTGGAAAAAATTAGCGAGGCCTGAGTGCAGTGGCTTTGTAAAATTATAGGCTTTGGTTAGGTCAAGGCAGAAAATATTATTAACCAGGTAAAGAAG
>JBFZAD010000074.1:0-3294 GCA_041309125.1 Candidatus Omnitrophota bacterium | reverse complement strand
CTAAGCAAAAAGATGCCTATGGAAAATTTGCCTGTGAGCCATTCGAAAGAGGCTATGGTGTCACTCTGGGCAATTCTTTAAGAAGGGTTCTTCTCTCAAGTATCGAAGGTAGCGCTGTGACGGCTATAAAGATCGAAGGCTCTCATCATGAATTTAGCACAATGCCAGGAGTTTTGGAAGATCTGACTGAAATAGTACTCAATGTAAAAAAACTTGTGCTGCGCTCTCATACAAAGACACCTAAGGTAATTTTTATTAAAAAAGAAAAGAAGGGTGATTGTCTGGCTAAGGATATTATCACAGATGATACGGTTGAGGTTATAAATCCTGATTTACTGATTGCAACGTTAACAAAAGACACCAGATTCAATATGGAGATGCATGTTGGCAAGGGGCGCGGATTTGTACCTGCAGAACAAAACAAAAAAGAAGACCACCAGATTGGCGTAATACCCGTAGATTCATTATTTAATCCTGTGTTAAATGTAAAATTCTCAGTGGAAAATGCGCGTGTGGGACAACGCACAGATTATGACAGATTAGTTTTGGAGATACTAACCAATGGCTCTCTGACTGCAAAAGACGCGCTTCTATATGGTTCAAATATATTACAAAGGCACCTGGATGTATTTGTCAACTTTGGCCAACTACCCGAAGAAGAAGAGGAAGAAGAAGAATTGTTGTCTCCTGAAGAGGCAGCGCTTTATGAAAAGCTGCGACTTCCTATTTCAGAGCTTGAGTTATCGGTAAGAAGCAGTAATTGCCTCAGAGAAGCAAATATTAAAACTATTTCTGAGCTTGTAAAGAGAAGCGAAGAAGAGATGTTGTCTTTTAGGAATTTCGGCAAAAAATCTTTAACTGAAATTAAACAGTTATTATCCGGCATGAATTTAACCCTAGGTATGCAGTTTGATAAGAAGAAACTGAAAAAAGCTCAAGGAGAATAATCTCTAAACTACCATGAGACATAGACTAAACAAAAGAGAATTGAATAGAAATACTAGCTGGCAGAGTATGACCTATAGGCAAATAGCTAGGTCCATACTAATATATGAGAGGATAATTACAACAAGGAAAAAGGCCAAGGCAAGCCAAACCATGGTTGAGCACCTTATCACATTGGGCAAAGAAAATTCACTCGCTGCAAAAAGGATTGCATTCAGCATACTCAATGACCATGATTTGGTAAATAAATTATTTAATGTTATTGCTCCTCGCTATAATGCAATAAAAGGCGGTTACAGCCGCATCTTAACCTTAGGCACCAGAAGAGGCGATAATGCCCTGAATGTAATCTTTGAATTGACAAAGAAAGAGATAAAAGAAAGGCCAAAGAGACAGAAAAAAGAAAAAGTTCAAAAACAAGAAGAGGTACCTCAGCAGGTCATTACTGGCCAAGAGGATCAAAAAGTGGTACAGCCAGAAGTAAAACCAAAAATAGAAGTACCAAAAGAGCAAATTAAAAAGGAAAAAAAGCCACAAGAAAAACAGCAAAAGGCAGAATCAAAGAGGTTCTTTAAGGGCATTCAAAGATTCTTCAATAAAGATAAATAATTTTGTTTTGATTATAATCTTCCTATTAAATGTGCCTATCAAAGAGAATTAGCCTAATATCTCCCTCTATAACTCTACAGATAGCGGCCTTGGCCAAGCAATTTAAAAGCGAAGGCAAAGATGTAATTGACTTTGGCGCAGGTGAGCCCGATTTTGATACCCCTGATTTTATCAAAGAAGCTGCAATTAAGGCAATACAAGAAGGTTTTACAAAATATACCCCTTCAGAAGGAATCCTACCACTGCGAGAAGCAATCTGCCGGAAATTTCTAAATGAAAATAAGTTAACTTATTCGCCTGACCAGGTTA
The DNA here is from genome assembly GCA_041309125.1 of Candidatus Omnitrophota bacterium. GTDB lineage: Bacteria > Omnitrophota > Gorgyraeia > Gygaellales > Gygaellaceae > JBFZAD01. Next base: position 1,431 of record JBFZAD010000074.1, on the reverse strand, counting down.
TTGTTTCATCTGGAGCCAAGCACAGTATTTTTAATGTGGTTATGGCCCTAGTTGACAATAAAGACGAGGTAATAATACCTAGCCCCTATTGGGTCAGCTACCCTGAGATGGTAAAGTTAGCAAATGGTAAGATAAAATTCTTAAAAACAAAGGCAAATAACAAATTTAAAATAGAGATTGATAGCCTAAAAAAGGCAATTACAAAAAGGACGAAACTTTTTATACTTAATAGCCCGTCAAATCCAACTGGTTGCGTATACAACAGAGAAGAATTGGAAAAAATTGCCTTAATATGCGCTGAGAATAAGATTTTTGTAATAAGCGACGAAATTTATGAAAAGATTATCTACGACCAAAAAGAGCACTATTCTATCGGCTCTTTTAATAATGAAATTTATGAACTTACCATTACTGTCAATGGGTTATCAAAGGCCTTTTCTATGACCGGCTGGAGAATTGGCTATATCGGAGCCAGTAAAAAAATAATTCCATATATCAAAAGGCTTCAAGACCATTCCACCTCAAATGCATCCTCAATAAGCCAGAAGGCAGCGCTGGCCGCTCTAACCATTCAAAATGATTTTGTCAAAAATATCAGAGCTACCTTTCAGACTCGACGAGATTATATCGTAGACAGGATGTCAAAGATGAAAAAGATTATTCCGGTTATCCCAGATGGCGCATTTTATATATTCTGTAAGATTTCAAAAACAGGATTAAATTCAATGGATTTTTCACAGCGGCTTTTAAAGGATGCGCTTGTAGCAGTTGTACCTGGGATAGGTTTTGGCGAAGATAACTATATCAGGATAAGCTTTGCAAAGGATATCAAAGAGATTCAAAAGGGTCTGGATAGAATTGAAGGCTGGCTTAAAACATTGAAATAGATATGCCCAAGACAATAGCTGAAAAAATATTAAGTGCGCATTCAGGCAGAGATCTCTCTAGCGGGGACTTTGCAGTCTGCAAGGTAGATTTCTGCTTTGGCCAGGATGGAACCAGTAATATTATTATTGATACCATACGCGAGCTAGAGATAAAGAAAAAGGCAGCAGGTATAAATTTCTGCATGGTGATTGACCATAGCGCACCGTCTCCTAATATGAAGGTATCGGCTATTCATAAAAAGATGAGGGATTTCTCCCGTGAATTCAAAACGGGTTTATTTGATATAAACTGCGGTGTCTGCCATCAGGTTATACCAGAGAGCGGCTCTATATTACCGGGCGACTTGGTTTTGGGAGCTGATTCGCATACCTGTACCTATGGAGCGCTACAGGCATTCTCAAGCGGTGTTGGCTCAACAGATCTTGCAATTACATTGGCCACAGGCAAAAACTGGTTCAGGGTCCCTGAAACTATAAAGATAACATTGGATGGCAAGCTAAAGAAAGGTGTATTTGCAAAAGATATCATATTGTTTCTAATGGG
>JBFZAD010000073.1:0-10939 GCA_041309125.1 Candidatus Omnitrophota bacterium | reverse complement strand
AGATTGCAAGTAAACTAGGGGCCAATAAGTTATATGAGTATATAAAAAAATTTGGTTTTGGATCAAAGACAGGTGTTGATTTGCCAGGAGAATCTGCAGGGATATCCAAGCCTCCCAAGGTTTGGTCAAAGACGTCAATTTCTATAATACCAATGGGTCAAGAAATAGGCGTAACTGCTCTTCAGCTTGCTTCAGGTATTTCAGTCATTGCCAATGGTGGATTTTTATTAAAGCCTTATATTGTGGATAGAATTCAAGATAAAAATCAGGAGATAATAAAACAATTTAAGCCCAAGGTTGTGCATAGGGCGATACAGGAAGAAACGGCAAAGAGAGTAAAAGATATCCTTGTTGGAGTTATCGAGAATGGAACGGGCAAAATGGCCAAAATTGATGGTATTAAGGTTGCGGGTAAGACCGGCACAGCGCAAAAATTAGAGCCTAACGGTACATATTCACATAGCAAATTTATGGCCTCATTTATAGGCTTTGCACCTGCAGATGAGCCTAAGATAGCAATTGTTGTTATAGTGGATGAACCCAGGCCGTATTATTTTGGCGGAGTTGTAGCAGCTCCTGTATTTAAAAATGTCGCCAAAGAGGTATTAAGTTACCTTGAGGTTAAAAATTTAGAAGAACAATCAACTCTCTATGAAGCTAAAAGAACTACTCGGTAAGGATCATTTTAATTTATCCTGGAAGCAATTAAACACACAGATTTCTGGGATAACCTGTGATTCTAGAAAGATTAAGCCAGGATATATATTTTTTGCTATTTCAGGCAACAAGCTAAATGGGAAAGATTTTATACCTGAAGCTATAGGAAATGGCGCAAGGGCTGTGGTCTTAGAGCATGATTCACAGGCTAATGCATTTAAGAAAAATATTGTTTTCATTAATGCGACTAATGTCCGTAAGCTATTTTCAATTTGCGCTGCTAGGTTTTTTGGGAATCCAACCGAAAAGATCAATTTAGTTGCAGTCACAGGCACAAACGGCAAGACCACAATAACTTATTTAATAGAGGAAATTCTAAGGCGGGCAGGTATTAGCTGTGCTGTTTTAGGGACTATAAATTACAGGTATGCCGACAAGCTGGTAATCGCCAAAAACACTACGCCCGATGCTGCAACCATGCAGTCTATGTTTTCGGATATTTTAAAAAGAGAAATCAAATATGCTGTGATGGAGGTTTCATCACACTCACTTGATCAAGATAGGGTTATAGGTGTAAATTTTAAATCGGCAATATTTACAAATCTTACCCAAGACCATTTAGATTATCATATTACAATGAAAGAATATTTTAAGGCAAAATCAAAGTTATTTACTAACATGGACAAAGACTGTGTTAGTATTATTAACAATGATGATAGATACGGCAGAAGATTATTAGAATTGATAAAGTCAATCAAAATTAGTTATGGTGTTAGTGCTAAAAGCGATATAATGGCATATGGGATTGAAGAAAATAATAATGGGCTTAAGCTTTTTATAAAATATAAAAAAGATAAGTTGCTTCTCGAATCTCCTCTTATTGGGCTTTTTAATGTTTATAATATTTTAGCTGCCTGCGCATTTGCTCTGAGAGAGAAGATAGACCGGGATATAATTTGCAAAGCTATAAGAAAATTTAAAGGAGCTCCAGGTAGGTTGGAGTTGGTAAGTGAAAAAAACCATCCGTTTGAGGTCTTTGTTGATTTTGCTCATACAGAATCAGCATTAAAAAATACATTAATTGCCTTGAATAATAAGAAAGGCAAAGGTCATAGATTGATTACAGTATTTGGTTGTGGAGGAGATAGAGATAAGACTAAAAGGCCAAAGATGGGGTTTGTTGCATCTAGCCTATCCAGCCAGGTAATACTCACATCAGACAATCCCAGAAGCGAAGACCCGTTAGCTATAATATCTGATATTAGAAAGGGCATCAGAAAGGATAATTTTCGTATAATTGCTGACAGAAAAAATGCTATAAGAGAGGCCATATCTATTGCCGAAATAGGAGATATTGTACTCATAGCAGGCAAGGGCCACGAGACATATCAGATATTTAAAGATAAAACAATTGAGTTTGATGATAGAGATGTCGCCAGAGAATTCTTAAGGACTATAAAGACAAGAAATGTTTAGTGTATCCGAAATCTTAAAAATAGTTTCAGGTAAATTAATTTCTGGCTGTGAAGAAAAAGATGTTAAAGGATTTTCCATAGATTCAAGAAGTATTCAAAATCAAGAGGTATTTGTAGCTATAAAGGGAGATCGCTTTGATGGGCATGATTTTATTCCCGATGCAATAAAAAATGGGGCGAGAGCCGTTATTGTTGAAAACATAAAAAAGTTGGGTTCTTTTGACCAATATAAAGATACGCCTGTTATCCTTGTCAAAAATACAATTAATTCATTAAGGTCTTTGGCAATTTGGATCAGAGATAAATTTAATGTGCCTGTGATATGTATAACTGGCAGCAATGGTAAGACTACCACTAAAGATATGGTCACGCATGTATTAAGCGCCCGGTATAATGTACTCAAGAGCATAAGCTCTTACAATAACCAAATAGGGCTTCCGCTGACTCTATTAAGATTAAGGCCAGAGCATGATATAGTGGTCTTAGAATTAGGGACAAATCACTTCGGAGAAATAGGTTATCTTGCCGGGATAGCAAGGCCTGATATTGCCGTTATCACAAATATTGGCCCTTCACATCTTGAGGGATTAAAAAATTTAAAAGGTGTCTTAAAGGAAAAAACCACTATTTTTAAGTATCTTAGAAGGGGCGGGGTAGCCCTTGTGAATTACGATGATGAAATGCTCAGGAGTGAATTCTATAAAAAAGACTATTGTAATAATAATATAGTTCTTGGTTTTGGAAAGAGGCCTGGGTGTGACTTTATGATAGAAGATATTAAGATTCACAAGGATTTTTTAACAACCAGGGTAGGTAGGGTGAGCCTTAGAATAAATTCAATAGCATTACATAACCTTTATAATATGCTGGTAGCATATTCTTGCGGTTTAATATTCGGGGTAGATAATCAAAAGATAAAGCATTCATTAAGGAGTTTTAAATTCCCTACCGGAAGGATAAATTTATTAAAAGTTGATGGTTTTTCTATAATTAATGATACATATAATGCAAATCCTTTATCTTTAGAATCGGCATTAAAGAGCCTACTTACTTATAATACTTCAGGTAGAAGGATAGCCGTTCTTGGAGATATGTTAGAGTTGGGCAACAAGAACGAGTATTACCATAAACTTATAGGAAAAATGATTGCTCATATGAAGATAGATATTGTCGTAACAGTAGGCAGGCAGGCCAAGATCATGGCAAACACTGCGAAACAGGCTGGTTTTTTTAAAAATAATCTACATTCATTTTATACAAATAAGGACGTATCCTCATTCTTAAAAGATATCATAAAGACAAAGGATGCTATCCTCATTAAGGGCTCAAGGCTTATGCGCATGGAAGAGATTGTGCAGGATCTAAAAGAGCTAAAAGATTTATAAGATATGCTATATAATTTTCTATATCCTTTAAAAGATGTATTCTTTGCTTTTAATATTTTTAAATACATAACCTTTAGATCCGGCTGCGCTGCCTTGACATCATTCTTGATATGCATTATTTTCGGGCCATTGATAATCCGGAAATTAAGCGAAAAGAATATAGGAGAAAAGATAAAACTAAATGATTGCCCTGGCTTGCATCAATTACATCTATCTAAAGAAGGCACTCCTACAATGGGCGGAATCCTGATTTTTGTTTCTATTATTGGGTCGGTTATCTTATGGGCAGATATGACTAATAAATATATTTTATTGTCTATATTTGTATTTATGTATTTAGGGATTTTAGGGTTAGTAGATGACTATATAAAATTGACAAGGCATAATAAAAAAGGCTTATCAATGTCTTGTAAATTTCTGTTCCAATGTATGCTGGGCCTTATTATAGGCGTTGTCCTATTTCTAGACAAAAATATAGATACAAAATTATACTTTCCGTTTTTTAAAGCACTATTTGTTGACTTAGGTATTTTTTACATCTTTTTTGTTGCCTTGGTGATTGTAGGCTCTTCAAATGCCGTTAATCTTAGTGACGGCCTAGACGGCCTGGCGGTGGGCTGTACTCTTATGGTTGCAATTGCATTCACAGTGCTTACATATGTGTCAGGCCATATAACTTTCAGTAAATATCTATTTATACCTTATATAGCAAATAGCGGAGAGCTTACCATATTTTGCACAAGCATAATAGGTGCTTGTCTTGGGTTTCTTTGGTTTAACTGTCATCCTGCATCTGTATTTATGGGAGACGTTGGCTCTTTGCCCTTGGGCGGCAGCATTGCAGCCATTGCCGTCTTTATAAAGAAGGAGATAGTATTATTAATAGTTGGAGGAGTATTTGTTCTTGAGGCTGTATCTGTAATACTGCAGGTTGCTTCATTCAAATTAAGGGGTAAGAGGATATTTAAAGTTGCACCCATTCATCACCATTTTCAAATGCTGGGTTGGCATGAATCTAAGGTGATTGTGCGTTTTTGGATATTGGGTGCCTTATTTGCGCTCTTGGCTTTGATTAGCTTAAAACTAAGATAAGTATGGATCCAAAAGGGAAAAAGGTTACTGTGGTAGGGCTTGCTCGTAGCGGCATTGCAAGTGCGAATCTACTCTATGATTTAAAGGCAGATGTATATGTAACAGAATTAAATGACACCCCACTCGTTAGAGATTGTATCAAGAGTTTAAGATCAGAAAAGATAAAGGTGGAATTAGGGATACATAGTGAAAATTTTATAAGAAACAGCTCACTGGTAATTATTAGCCCAGGAGTAAGTGATAATTCTAAGGCTGTATCTTTGGCAAATGAATTTAATATACCGATTATAAGTGAATTGGAGCTTGCATATAGATTCTGTAAAGGCACGATAATTGCAATCACGGGTACCAATGGAAAGACTACAGTTACAACTCTTTCTGCAAGGGTCCTTGCATCAAGCGGAAAAAACGTCCTTACTTTAGGGAATATCGGAACTCCTTTTACAGCCAGTGTGCTGGATATAAAGAAAGATGATTATGTGTGCCTTGAGGTTAGTTCTTTCCAGCTAGAAAGAATAGTAGAATTTAAACCAAGGGTGAGTGTTTTTTTAAACTTTACAAGCGACCATTTAGATAGATACAAAGATATAGAAGAGTATCTAGTTGCGAAGAAAAGGATTTTTATGAATCAAGACATAAATGATTTTGCTATCTTAAATTATTCCGATCCAACTACTAAAGAGTTATCAAGGCAAATAAAGGCAAAGATTATATATTTTAATACACCAGAGGATAATAATAAAAATCGCGAAAAGAAATTAAATCCAAATGAATTTGCAATAATAAAAATAGCTTCTATTTTCGGGATAAAAGAGGCTCAATGTATCGATGAATTTAAGAAATTTAAGGGAATTGAACACAGGATGGAGTTCGTAAGGGATGTCAAAGGTGTAGAATTTATCAATGATTCTAAGGCTACAAATGTTGATTCGACTATCTGGGCCTTGAATAATTCTGATAGGCCATTGATATTGATAGCCGGAGGCAAAGATAAAAATAGCGACTATACTCTTATTAAGGATTTGGTAAGCAAGAAGGTAAAAAATGTCATTGTTATAGGCCAGGCAAAAGAAAAAATAAAGATGGCATTAAATAAGGTTGTGAAGGTAGATGAGGCTGAAACTTTAGCCAAGGCAGTTAATTTAGGATTGGAATATTCAAGTAGGGGGGATATTGTTTTGTTTTCTCCTATGTGTTCAAGCTTTGATATGTTTGATAATTATGAACACAGAGGAAGAGTATTTAAGGATATAGTCAATAGTTTATAATTATGTACACATTAAGGCGTAGGTTTCTTATTGAGACTTTACTATTGATTTGTTTCGGAGTAATATTTATTTATAGCGCATCCAGTATTTATTCCTGGAAGACTATGGGGGATAGCGCTTATTTTTTGAAAAGACACCTTATTTTTATATTAACCGGTATTTTTTTAACATCAGTGGTTATGGCAGTTGATTACCATCTTTTTAACAGATATTCTAAGCTAATACTTATCACTGCTATATCACTTCTGGCGCTTGTCCTGATTCCCGGTATAGGCAGCAGGGTTTCAGGGGCACAGCGTTGGTTTAGATTCTTTGGCCTTAGTTTTCAGCCCTCTGAATTAGCACAGATTGCTGTAATTATCTATGCAGCTTCGTTTTTGTCACGCAGGCACTCCTTAATCGACGATTTTGCAATTGGGATACTGCCTGTATTGGCTGTAGCAGGATTTACATCTGGTCTTATATTGATACAGCCTGATTTAGGAACTGCCCTTGCTATAAATATGGTTGTCTTTATAATGCTATTTGTTGCAGGGATGAAAAAGAAGCATATTTTACTGTTATTTCTTATTGCGCTGCCTGCTCTATATTTAACTATTTTCGCAATACCCTATCGCAGGGCCAGGGTACTTGCATTTTTAAATCCATGGAATGATCCAAGGGGCAGTGGTTTTCAGATTATTCAATCGCAGCTTGCTCTTGGTTCAGGGGGTGTGCTTGGCACAGGATTAGGGGCGGGTCAGCAAAAGCTTTTTTACCTTCCGGCTGCCCATACTGACTTTATCTTTTCAATCATAGGAGAGGAGTTGGGTATCCTTGGTACTTTGAGTGTTTGCTTTTTATTTTTAAACTTTATTATAGATGGTTTTAAGGTTTCCATGAATACAAAGGATAGGTTTGGATATTTCTTGTCTTTAGGGCTTATCTGTATCCTGGGATTTAAGGTATTGGTAAACATGGGGGTTTCAGTTGGGGCATTCCCAACTAAGGGGTTGCCACTGCCATTCATAAGCTATGGAGGGACTTCGCTGGTATTTGATATGATATCTGTAGGCCTTCTACTAAATATATCAAAAACCTGTGACCAAGTATAATTAGATGAAGATACTTATTTCAGCAGGCGGTACTGCAGGGCATTTGTTCCCAGCGATCAGTCTTATATCGGCGCTCGAGAAAAAGATACCCAATTCAGAGATTATTTTAGTTTTAACCAAACGTCAATCCAAATTCAATAGTTTTCTCAATCCTAATCATAAAACTATCTATTTAGACATAGGGCCTCTAGCCTTAAGTTTAAATTTACAAAATCTGATTTCAGTTGTAAAATTGATAAAGGCTTTTTTTTATTCTTGTTTTTTGTGTGTAATTCATAAACCTGATGTTGCTGTCGGATTCGGAAGCTATGCCTCTTCAATTGTTGTTTTAGCAGCTGTATTTGCCAGGGTGCCAACCTTAATCCACGATCAAAATGTGGCCAGCGGAAGGGCCAACAGGATATTATCTAATTTCGTAGACAAGGTGTGTGTAAGTTTTGATAAGACAGAAGAACATTATAAGAGAAAGCATATTGAAGTCTCGCTGACAGGCAATCCTTTGCGCTCTGACTTGAAGAAGATTCAGAAAGATAAGGCTTTATCTAATTTTCAATTAGATAAAGATAAATTTACGATTCTAATAACAGGCGGCAGCCAAGGCTCGCGCAATATCAATATATTATTTATTAATGCGCTTTCGCTTCTTCCTAGGGAATTAATAAGCAATATCCAGATAATCCATGCAACCGGTGTCAGGGATAACCTTTTTATTACAGATAAGTATAAATCATTAGGTTTAAAATTCTGCGTCTTTGATTTTATTTCTGATATGAGCTCTGCTTATAGCGCATGCGATCTCTTTATTGGAAGGGCAGGGGCTATGACCATTACAGAGATTAGCTATTTGAAAGTTGCTGCAATTATAATACCATATCTTTATGCGTATACACATCAGAGGGAAAATGGGCTTCTGTTGGAGAGACATGGGGCATGCATTATGTTAGAGGAATCATCTTTGAGCAAGGATTTATTAAAGAATTCGATTATTTGTGCGATAAGAGACCCTGATAGCCTATCAAGAATGAGGGAAAATATAGGAAAATTCTTCATGGATAAGGCTCAAGACAGGCTTTGTGAGGAAGTAATAAAATTGACAAGATTAAACACTTAACATTATGAAAAAGTTATTTTATTTTGGATTTTTGTTTATTTTATTTACGCACGTTTTGGCTTATGCGGTCAGCGATTCCGAATGGAAAGAGCAGAAGAGCACGCATTTTATAGTCTATTATAAGGATGTACCAGAGGGATTTTTAGAAAGGGTTATGGAAAACGCAGAACTCTACTATAAGGAGATTACCAACAACCTGGGATTTGTAAGGTATGATTTCTGGCTTTGGGATAAAAGGGCAAAGATCTATATTTATCCAGATAGAGATGAATACTTAAGGGATCAACAGTCGCCTGAATGGTCTGGGGGTATAGCACATACTGATATCAAGATGATAAAGACCTTTCCGACAAATTACGGATTTATTGATACGGTCCTGCCGCATGAGTTAGGACATATAATATTCAGGGAGTTTGTTAAAAATAATAGGTCTATTCCGTTATGGATGGATGAAGGTGTTGCATGCTATCAGGAATTGACTAAAAGATGGGGTGCTGATAAGGAGGTATTAAAGTCAATAGAGGATGGCAGATTTATTCCCATTGATAGCCTAACGAATGACCAATTATTTAATATTAAAGATGTAAATACTGTGAATTTATTCTATTCAGAGGCGGTGAGCCTGGTTACTTATATGATAGAGACTTTTGGAAAATTTAGATTTGCAAATTTTTGCAAAGACTTAAGTGATAAAATAAAGTTTGAAGACGCTATTAAAAAGAATTATCCTTTCAGGAATGCTCAGGAATTACGTGAATCATGGGTAAGAAACTTAAAGAAATAGACCAGCTTGACTCAGTACACTTAATCGGAATTGGCGGAATTGGCATGAGCGGGATTGCCAGGCTTTTAAAGTCTAAAGGTAAGAGGGTTACCGGTTCTGATGTAAAGATGAATCCGACAATTAAGGGCCTTATGGATATCGGTATTAAGGTATTCATAGGCCATAATTCACATAACTTAGACGGTGCGCAGCTCGTAGTATATTCGTCAGCAATAAAACAGGATAATCCTGAAATATTAGAAGGTAAGAGCAAATGCATACCTGTAATTAAACGCGCAGAGTGTCTGAGTATATTAATGTGTGACAAGACTGTCATTACCGTTGCTGGTGCGCATGGCAAGACAACCACATCTTCTCTTGTGTTTCATCTTTTAAAAAGTGCAGGTCTTAAGCCTTCTGCCTGTATTGGTGGGATTGTAAAAGGGCTCAATCAGAATGCCATATTAGAAAAGAGTAAGTTTTTCGTAGCAGAGGCAGATGAGAGCGATGGCTCATTCCTGTATTATGCTCCAGACTACTCAATAATAACTAATATTGATTATGAGCATCTGGACCATTTTGGTAATTGGAAGGGGATATTAAATGCATTTAATAGTTTTATCAAGAAGACAAATAAGGGCGGTTTTGTTTTTATATGTAACGATAGCGAGCATGCTTCAAGACTAATAAAAGTTTCTGATAAAAGGATTATTACCTTTGGTTTAAGGCCTTATCCTCGCAATGAGTATTTTCCGAGAAAGATTGAATTTGATAAATTCTCTTCCAAGTTTGATGTTTTCTTTAAGACAAAGAGAATAGGCAAAGTAAGCCTGTCTCTGGCAGGAAAACATAATATCAGCAATGCCCTTTCCGTGGTTGCATTAGGCATACAACTAGGTTTGGGTTTTGATACTATAAGATTCGGCCTTAAAAAATTTTTAGGAGTTGAGAGGAGATTTCATATTAAATTTGACAAGAATGATATTCTTTTGATAGATGATTATGCGCATCACCCTACTGAAATTAGGGCTACGCTTGATGCCGCAAGGGCTTTGCATAAAAAAAGGATGCTTGCAATATTTCAGCCACATCGTTTTACAAGGACTAAATTCCTGTGGAATGAGTTTATAGATAGCTTTGATTTTGCAGATAAACTGATACTTACCGACATATATCCTGCAAGCGAGCAGCCAATTAAGGGAATAGATTCTCAAAATTTGGCAAGGGATATTAATAAAAATAAAAAAAATAAATGCGTATATGTGCCTAAAGAAAAAATAGTAGATTATGCCAGGGCTATAGTCAGACCAGGCGATTTAATTATGAATATGGGTGCTGGGGATATATCTAAAATAAGCGATGAATTTGCAAAGGTCCTTAAAAGGTAGTGTTATATTAAATGAGCCCCTCAAGAATCATACAACTCTTAAAATTGGAGGGCCTGCAAGGATTTGGTTTGAACCTGAAAAAATTGATGATTTAAAAAAAGCACTCACCCTTTTTAAAAAAAGACATCTTCCTATTCATATAATAGGTGAGGGTAGCAATTTGCTTGTCGACGACAAGGGGATAGGCGGCTGTGTTATTAAACTAAATTCAAAGGCTTTTAAAGGAATAAGTTTTAAAAAAGGATATATAGATGTTGGGGCAGGTGTTAAGATAGTTGAGTTATTAAGTTTCTGCAGGCGAAATGGATTAAGTGGTTGTGAGTTTCTTGCGGGCATACCTGGAACTATAGGCGGCTCTCTCATTATGAATGCCGGCATTTCCTTGGATAAGAGCATATCAAATATTGTTGAAGATGTAAAGGTTATGGAGTATAATACACGCGTTTTGACCCTTAATAAGGATAGCATACTCTTTAGATATAGATATTCTAATTTAGCAAAATATATTATTTTAGGCGCAAGATTGACAGTGGATGTGGATAAAAAGGACTTGGTGGCTATGAGGATTCTTAATTATTTGAAGCTACGCAAGCTATCGCAAGACATGAGATCACATAGCGCCGGTTGTGTTTTTAAGAACCCAAAAGGCAAGAGCGCAGGCATGCTGATTGATCAATGTAATCTTAAAGGTAGTAAAATAAATGGG
>JBFZAD010000072.1:0-5194 GCA_041309125.1 Candidatus Omnitrophota bacterium | reverse complement strand
ATCAACCGTATGTTTTCCCCAAGATATCCAAAAAAAGGTAAAGAAGGCCTTTTCTATTAAAGGTCCTAAATATATGCAGTTGTTTGTTCCCTGTCCTTTAGGTTGGAGGCATGAACCGAACCTTTCAATTGAAGTTGCAAAGCTTGCAGTTGAGACTGGCCTGTATCCGATTATTGAATACGAAAACGGAAAGTTAACGAATGTGCGCAAGATCAAGCCAAAGCCGGTTGAAGAATATCTAAAGGTACAAGGCAGGTTCAAGCATATCCTGAAATTACCCGAACAAATTAAACTCTTACAGGATATAGCAAATGCTAATATCGAGAGGTATGGTTTAAAAGCGGCAGAATAAAAAAAACGGAGGGTATAAATCATGGTAAAGGTAGATGAGACAAAATGCGTAGGTTGTGGTTTATGCGAGCAGCAGTGTCCGGATGTCTTTAAAATTGCAGATGATGGAGTTGCAAAGGTATTAAAGCAGACAAGTGATTCATGTGATATGTCAGATATTGCAAGCCAGTGTCCGGTTGAGGCAATTCTGGTTAAATAGAGAAGATAGATATGAATAATATTTTTAAAGGAGCAGAGATAGTAAAGATAGCCATTCAGATAGAAAGAAACGGCTTTGAATTTTATAAAGAAATTGCAAATAGAACTAGCTTTTTCACGGTAAAAGAATTATTTGAATATCTTGCCAATCAAGAGGTAAAGCATGAGAAGATATTTGAGACATTGCTTTCTAGGGTTGGCGACTATGTACCGGTTGAAAGCTATCCAGGAGAGTATGATATGTATCTAAAGGCATTGGCAGGAGAGAATATATTTACCAAAGACGGCTCTGCCAAGATTACCTTAGAGAAGATCTCTTCCGAAAGCCAGGCAGTAGACGCCGGCATTGGTTTTGAAAAGGATTCAATAATATTTTTTAGCGAGATGAAAAACTTCTCACCCAAAGAAGATCATGCGGCAATAGAAAGAATTGTTAATGAAGAGAAGGTCCATCTAAGAAAGCTATCACGTCTTAGAGGAGAGTTAAATAATAAGTAAGGGTTTTAAGTTTTGAAGTTTTTAAAGGCCTCTTTTAGTCAGAGGCCTTTTTTGTTTGGTTTTCGCTGAATATAAGCGGGATATTATCGGTGAGATTTGCTTCTTTTGTAAGATCGCTCATAAAACGCTCTAAGGAAGCCTGCCTTTCTGATTCTAAGATTTTTTCTCTGTAGGTTTCTTTATCTGTCTTAAACTTCTCAAGGTCAGCAGGTATAATAGCATTTCTCTTTAAGATAAAAAACTTTCCGTTTAACTCAAGTGGTTCGCTTATTTGGCCGTCCTTTAATTCAAAGGCGGTCTTAGTTAAATTACCTGCATACCCGATGTCTGGAATATCTGTAGTTTCTCTGCTGAATTCAGTAGATAGTTTAGCGATGAGACTAAATTCTTTAACGACTTCATTAAAGTCTGCATCTTTATTTGTGCTAAATTTCTCATTTATCTTTTTAAAGAGCTCCTGCGTATTTTTTTGTGCAAGCTCGCGTGATTTTTCCTTCTTAAGCATATCTTTGATCTTTGCCTTTGCCTGCTCAAACTCCAATTTATAATCTTCCTTTTTTTCCTTTAATTTTAATATATAGCATCCCTTGTCGATCTTTACAGGTCTTGAGATGTCACCTGGTTTTAGAAAGAAGGCAGAGTATTTAAATTGTACAACATCGCCAATTTCAGGCACAGGTTCATCCAATAAGAATAATCCAGTCTCGCGCAGGGTTAAAGAATTATCCTTTGTAATCTTTTCTAAATCAGTTGAATCACCCATTGCATCCCGGATATCATTAAATTTCTTAATCACTGCCTCTTTTTCCTCGTCAGTTGCGCCAACATTAAAATCTGTGCCTGTGTATTGAATATTTAGCTGTACAAGATTAGAAAATCTTTCTATGTTCTCATCATAATATTTTTTTATTTCCTCATCAGATGGATCTGTAACCTGAGCTAGAAGCTCATTAGAATCTATCTGTATATAGGTAATTGTTGTTCGTTCATTATCCTTCTTGTACCTTTCTTCAAGCTGCGCATCATCTATTACAACTGCCTTTTTTACCTCTTCAAATAATTTTTCTATTAGAAGCACATCTCTGATATACTCTTCAAACTTTCTCTCCGGAATTGAAAAGGTATTTTTTATATAGTGTTTGTAAAGCTCTGTATCAAACTCTTGGCCTTCAGTTTTAAAGATATTTTTTATTGCATTTATGACTTCATCGTCAGACACGCTAACTTTGCGTCTCTTTGCCTCGTACAAGAACATTATCCTTTGCCAGATAAGGGGGCTATAATCAAGTTCTGTCTTAAATGATTCAAATGCCTTTCTATTGGTGATATAAAGAATTGTCTTGGTTGCCTTAATGTTTTTTAAATAGTCTTCTATTGAGATATCCTTACCAAAAATCTTTCCGGCATATTTAAGATCATCACGCCCCTTTATCGCACTTCCTATCCCAAAGAAAAAGAATGAGGGGATTACAAAGATGACGATGATCCAGAATATCGTTTTAACAAATTTTTTTCTATTTATTTTTCTGAATAGCATACCTTAATATTATACATAAATTTTTAATTTTTGCCAGAATAATATTTACTTTACAAAAATAATATTAATATGTATAATAGGTTTCTGATTTAAGGAGATTCACATATGGATAAACCTAAGGTGCTAAAATTAGGATTACCAAAGGGCAGCCTGCAGGAGGCTACCTTTAAGATGTTTAATAAGGCGGGGTTCAATGTTTCTGTCTCGGAGAGATCATATCTTCCTTCAATTGATGATCCAGAGGTAGATTGTATTTTATTAAGGGCACAAGAGATGTCCCGCTATGTAGAGGCAGGGGTCCTGGATTGCGGTATAACTGGCAATGACTGGGTGCTTGAAAATGATTCATCTGTGGTCAGGGTAGCGGATCTAGTTTATGCAAAACAAAGCCTTTCTCCTGTGAGATGGGTATTGGCCGTGCCTGAAGATTCAAAGATAAGATCTGTCAAAGATTTAAAGGGAAAGCTCATTGCAACAGAGCTTGTAAATGTCACAAAGAAATTTCTTAAGAAAAATAAGGTTAATGCAGATGTAGAATTCAGCTGGGGAGCGACTGAGGTAAAGGTTGCATTTGGCCTGGTTGATGCAATAGTTGAGCTTACCGAGACCGGGAGAAGCCTTCGCGCACACAGGTTAAAAGAGCTTGATACTATCTGCACTTCTACAACTCAATTTATTGCAAATAAGAATGCAATAAAAGACACCTGGAAGAAGCATAAGGTTGACCAAATAATACTGCTTCTTAAGGGGGCAATTTCTTCTGAAGGCAGGGTTGGCCTTAAGATGAATGTCCCTTGTAAAGGGCTTAAGAAGGTATTAGAGATTCTGCCGGCGCTTAAAAATCCTACGATATCTACCCTAAGCAATTCCAATTGGGTTGCAGTTGATACTATAATAGAGGAAAGGATAGTCAAAAGAATTATACCCAAGCTAAAACTTGCTGGGGCAGAAGGGATTATTGAATATCCGTTAAATAAGGTAATATATTAATAGCTAGTAAACTAGTAACGAGTAACTAGTAATTTGGGTTGGTTGCTAAGAAAGGAGAGCGCAAGAATGCCTTGCGGAAGAAAGAGAAAAAGAAGAAAGATTCGTACTCACAAGAGAAAAAAGAGACTGCGCAAGCTTCGTCATCTTAAGAAGAGGGCTTGGGGATAAAATTTAAGAAGCGCTAAGCAGGAATTTATTCTCCAGAGTCCTTTCAAGAATCCTAATATAAGAAATTCATGCGTGGTAAGAAAATAATATTCTACGTAAGAGGGCTTATGTTTGCCCTCTTTATCGTTTCGGCAATTCTATCGTCAATTAACAGGGCTTCTTCTTTTACCGATACGGTTAAGAAAAGCTCTGCATACCAGCATTTTTTAAAGGGTGTCTTTAGCGATAGGATAGGAGATTTTGACTCAGCTATAGAAGAATATAAGAAGGCAGCTGATTTTGATCAAGACTCAAGCAATATTCATTTTCGGCTTGCACTTGATTATATAAAATTAGATAAATTAGAAGAGGCTAGCAAGGAATTAGAGCTGGCTATAAGCAGAAATCCCGAAGTCGAGTATCATGTACTCTTGTCTATAATCTACACTTCTTTAGGCAAGAATGAAAAGGCAATCACCACCTACCAAGATGCCCTTGAGCAGGCAGCTCAATTAGAGCCCGATAATCTTGCTATATATCATGATTTGGCCAGGATATATTTCCAGCAAAAGAAAACAGATAGGGCAATAGATCTTTTTAAGCAGATTATACAAAAATCCCCGGAAGATCCGCAGGCACATTTTTTCCTTGGGATAATCTACGAGCAGATAGGCAAAAAAGACTTAGCCATACAAGAATTAAAAGAATCATTGAGCTTTGATAAAGATTTTCCAGACGCATTAAATTCTTTAGGTTACCTTTACGCTGAACAGAATACAAATATAGAAGAAGCTGAGAAATTGATAATGAGGGCATTGGAGATTGAGCCAAGAAATGCTGCATATATTGACAGTCTTGGTTGGGTTTATTACAAGCAGAATAGGATAGAAGAGGCAATTCAAAAGCTGGAAGAGGCCGCAGGTCTTCTGAAGGACGCAGTAATACTAGATCACCTTGCAGATGCATACTATAAAAATGGATTATATGAAAAGGCAAAGGATTTCTGGCAGCAGTCATTAAAGGCAGATCCTACGCAGGAGCCTGTTAAGAAAAAATTGAAGGATTTAGAATCACTCGATAAAAAAGATGAAATATCCAGAGACTAAAATTAAGTTTTTAGAAGAAAAGGCAAAACAGGTTCGAAGAAAGATAGTAGACATATTAGAAAAGGCCAAGAGCGGGCATCCTGGAGGAAGCCTTTCTTCTTGTGACCTGATTGTATGCCTTTATTTTGAGGTGCTGCGCCACAGGCCAAAGGAGCCTAATTGGCCCGACAGAGATAGATTCCATATGTCCAAGGGCCATTGTTGTCCGCTTTGGTATGTTGTTCTAGCAGAGACTGGTTATTTTGATCCGAAAGAGCTATATAATTTGAGAAAATTAGGAAGTCTTTTGCAGGGACATCCGGATAGGCGTACTCCTGGGGTGAATGCTGCAAGTGGTTCTCTGGGCCAGGGGCTTTCAATTTCCTTA
>JBFZAD010000071.1:0-2638 GCA_041309125.1 Candidatus Omnitrophota bacterium | reverse complement strand
ATCAAGGTGCATGTCCTGCATGGTTTCTTTCTTTCCACAGGTGGTTTTGAATATAATTTTGTAATTGTCTGCGTCTGCATTGCTCTAATTATTCTTGGCCCTGGTAAATTCAGCACATTATCAAAATTATAAAGTTAAAAACAATAAGGAGGATTTTTATGAATAAGAAAAATGTTTTAATGCTTCTAACCCTGGTTGTAATTTCTAGTCTATTTTCAGGCTGTGCTTATCTACGCAACAGAGGCATGGATGCAATGGATATGTTTGAGGCTGGTTTACTCGTGAGCGCAAAGCCTGGTTTTGCCGTTTATTCAGATGTAATTGCTCTTCCTTTTGGAGTTAGCTATGTTGATGGAAAAATTATTGGTATTGGAAGGAGCAGTTTGGGCGTGTATGATTTTCGTCAAAAAGGATATGGGTATATTCTAGGCGGTAAATTGCAGAGGGGAGTTGGAGATTATGACCCCGCAGACAATAATGACCCGCAAACTTATGATACAGGAATAATCGGTATTGCTAATAAGACAGACTTCTGGAGCAAGAACCCACCTTCAGAGCAATCAGGCCGTCCGCTAACACGAAAGACTTGCCCAAAGACAGTTCATTTGGGCTGGATTGGGTTTGAGTGGGGCTGCAAGGCTATAGATTTAGTTGATTTCTTATTAGGTTGGACTACTATTGATATAGGTAATGACGATGAGCCAAGAAAAGTAAAATTAGAGGAAAAGACAGAGCAAATAGAGCAAATTCAGAATAATGAATAAAGAAAATTTTCTTAGTGATATTATCGGATCAAATATTTCTATATCTGATATTCGTGAAAGAATTATTGGCTTAGATAGGAGTATTGGGCTTGTCAATGGAACAAGTGTGCCCTATGTTAATTTTGATAATGCTGCGACAACGCCTCCCTTTAAATCAGTTCTTGAGAAAATTGAAGAGTTATGCCAGTGGTATGGAAGTGTCTCAAGGGGCACAGGTCTTAAGTCTCAATTATCTTCCCACGTATATAATGAATGCAGACGAAAGGTGTTAGAATTTGTTTCTGCGGATCCAAGTAGGCATGTTGCTATATTTACAAGTAATGCCACCTGCGCTATAAATAAACTCTGCAATCATATTGAATTAAAAGATGATGAAGCAATTCTTGTTACTGTAATTGAGCATCATTCTAATATGTTGCCTTGGAGGGTGAATTGCTCTGTTGAGTACGTGGATGTTTTCGATGATAATGGAAATTTTAGCTGTCAAAGGTTAGAAGAAAAATTGAAAACTTCTAAGAAAAAGATTAGGCTGGTTGCAATAACCGGCGCATCAAATGTTACAGGAGTTATGCCTCCGATACCAGAAGTAGCTCGGATTGTCCATAATCACCAAGCAGAGCTTCTAGTTGATGCAGCGCAATTGATTGCCTGTCGACCTGTCAAGATGCTAGATCTGGATAATCCAGAGAGGATAGATTATCTTGTCTTTAGTGCGCACAAGATGTATGCGCCTTTTGGTGTAGGTGTAATAATTGGCCCACAAAAGACATTCCTGCAGGGTGAACCTGATCTGGTTGGCGGAGGAACGGTAGACTTAGTGACATTGGATGACATTCAATGGACAGATATCCCCAATAGAGAAGAGGCAGGGACTCCAAACTTAATCGGTGTTGTTGCCCTAGTAGAGGCAATTAAAGCCTTAGAATCAATAGGTTGGGATTTTATTATTTCACACAATCGCCAGTTAACCAAGAAGCTTTTAGATGAGTTAAGCAGGCTTGACAAGATCAATATTTATGGAGGCAGTACTTCTTGCAATGATTCTGACAGGGTTGGCGTTGTCTCATTCAATGTTAAAGACATGCCTCATTCTCTTCTTGCTGCAGTATTAGGGTATGAATGGGGTATAGGAGTTCGTAATGGTTGTTTTTGCGCTCATCTCTATGTTGCAAAG
The DNA here is from genome assembly GCA_041309125.1 of Candidatus Omnitrophota bacterium. Lineage (GTDB taxonomy): Bacteria > Omnitrophota > Gorgyraeia > Gygaellales > Gygaellaceae > JBFZAD01. Next base: position 700 of record JBFZAD010000071.1, on the reverse strand, counting down.
TTATTAGGTATAGACGACAAGCTTCTGCAGGATATTTCATCAAGAATAAAAAGAGACGATCACAGTAATATTCCCGGAATGGTAAGGGTGAGTTTTGGGATATACAATACTTTTGAAGAGATCGATTATTTTATAAATGCATTAGAGAATATATTGAAGAATGGCCCTCAGACAAAATATATATTAGAATCACAGACAGGAAGATACATGCCCAAAGGCTTTAATCTGGATTTTGACCAATATTTTTCTATTTAGTTGATAATTTTTGTTATTCTTAGGAGATAATAAGTTATGTCAAATTTAGGTATCTGCAGGAAGTGCAAGAAGACAGTTAGCGTAAAGCACTATGAAAGGGATGCAAGGGAGTATCTAGAAAAGACATGTCCGGAATGTGGAGTTATCTCTTCGCTCGTTTCAAGTGATTCTACCAGGTATAGAAAGAAAAAGAGCTTTATGGGTGATCGTAGTTACCCTGGTTGCGATATGAATTGTCTTTCTTGCAATCACAAGGCTCCAAATATTGTTTTTATAGAGACCACAAACCGTTGCAACATGAATTGCCCTATTTGTATAACCAATGTCCCTTCAATGGGATTTCAATTTGAACCCCGTATGGAGTTTTTTGACAGGATATTCAGTCACTATGCAAAATTCGAACAACCGCCATCCATACAATTATTTGGCGGAGAGCCTACTATGA
>JBFZAD010000070.1:0-5065 GCA_041309125.1 Candidatus Omnitrophota bacterium | reverse complement strand
TTCAATAGTTCTAAAGCAGAAGTTAATTTTGGATGAGTGTATGGTCCGCCGCCAGAGCCGCCGCCGCCACCTGGGTCTGTGCCTCCGCCGCCGCCACCTGGGTCTGTGCCTCCGCCGCCGCCACCTGGGTCTGTGCCTCCGCCGCCGCCACCTGGGTCTGTGCCTCCGCCGCCGCCACCTGGGTCGCCGCCACCTCCTCCACCACTTCCACCTCCTCCACTACTAGAACCTCCACTAGATCCAGATGAACCACCCAGGCCACCATAGCTGTCACCTCCTGATGAATAACCGCCTGAGCCCGAACTATCACCTCCACTTGCGCCAGAGCCTCCGGAAGAACACAGATATTCAGAATACCCGCTGCTGACAAAGCCATTTTTATCCATAGCAATTACCAAAGGTTTTGCTGGTATATTGCAGGCTTCAATATATTTATCTAGATCTTCACCAATTAATTTGGCTATAATTAAGAAATTATCATCTGAAACACCTATTATTTTATATTCGTAATATTTTGGCGAAACCCCTACACCTAAGTTCTTGTTTATTTCACTCGTATCCTTCGCAGCCAAATATGTACCCTTTTCAAACTTATGGCCTAGTTCTGCCTGGCGTATAGCGCCCAACTGTGTTATTGCTTCTGCGCTCTTTGCCCTATTGATATGAATTTTATAACCAATAATGCCGATCAAGAATAAAATCCCTAAAATCACCAAGACTATAGCAATTTCAGTCAGGGAAAAAGATTGGTTTTTTAGAATTTGTTTTTTAAAAAAGCTCATAAATTTATTATTTTTTATTTAAGCTTTCTAAGCTATTCTTTACATTCTCATCAGAGGGGTCTAACAAAAGCAATATTTCCAAGTTTTCTTTTGCCTTTTTTGTATCGCCACTATTCATATATGCTACGCCGATATTAAAAAGCGCAACCTTATCAACTGGATCCCGCTCTAAGATTTTAGTATATATAGCAATAGCCTCTTTATAGTTTTGAGTTTTCATATGAAGTTGGGCGATGTTAAAAGATGTCTGCATAATTGTTGGATCTTTTAATAGCGCCTCGTTAAAGCATTTTAAAGCTTTTTCGTATTCTTGATCATTTGCATAGATAGCGCCAATGTTATTTAATATTTCAGAGGTATCTGCGCCTTTTTGGATCATAAATTGGTAGTCTTCTTTAGCCTCTTTCAATCTTCCAACTTTGTGATTTAAGATTGCCCGAAGGTGACGTATATGTATATTTTCTGGTTTAAGCTCAATAAGCATGCCGTATAGTTTAATAGCTTCTTGATAATCCTTTTTTTTAAGATATTCTCCGGTGGCCTTATAAAGAGTTTTATAAGAATAATTGGAAAGAGAGCCATCGTCATTTTCGATCCTCTTGATGTTAAGAATATCAAGCTCTACAGAGTTTGGTTTTCCAAAGGGCTTGACCCAAATTCCTTTTTCTGATTCAGCAATTATCTCTGCTGTGATAATCTTATCATCAATTAGATATATCTTTTCAGCCATGATACATGACGTATAATCAAAAAAAGAAAACAACAATATAGCCCAAAAGATCGATGTTTTTGCTATATGGGTATTACTCATATAAAATATTATAACTCGTAAATCTACTTTTGCAATATTTTCATAGAAAAATTTATATTTATAAGAATATTAATATCTATCTAAGAAGCTTGTTTTTTTATTCAGCTCATTATATAATAACACATAATCTGCGTCTGTGTCTTCTGGATAAATTTGACAAGTTTGCTAAGTATGCACCCGGCGCTTATATGGAATTGCGCCGGTGCAAAACATCTGTTTTGCGCCTATAGCTCAACTGGATCCCTTTTTTCCGTTAGTTAAGATGAAGAAAAAAGGGAGCGCCAGCCTTCGCTGGCGACTATGATATAATTTTTGCGCCTGTAGCTCAACTGGATAGAGCGCTTGCCTTCGAAGCAAGATGCTGCAGGTTCAACTCCTGCCAGGCGCGATAAGGGATAAATTTCTATGAACATACTCATTGCTGATGATGATGGCGATTTTGTAAGGGCATTAAAAAGCATCCTGGAGAAGAAGGGACATTTGGTCCAGACTGCATTTGATGGCAAGGGAGCCCTTGAATTAATCTCAAAACAGGAGTATGATATTGTTTTTATAGACCACGATATGCCGGAATTGACTGGCATTGAGGTGGTTAAGTTGGCCAAGAAAGAAAACCCTTTTTTAAATATCGTGATGGTTACGGGATATTTAGTTATGAAGGAAAATTTTGCAAAGCATTTTGGCGCAGATGAATATCTGCAAAAACCGGTAAGCATTGAGAGGATAGAGGAGATCTTAAAAAAATTTTCAAGAAAGGAGACAAAAGATGAAGGATGATTTTAAGATTATTTTGGGAGAAAAGGACATTCCAAGAAAATGGTATAACATACAGGCTGACCTGCCAAGGCCGCTTCCGCCCCCGGTAAAGCCCGACGGTTCTTTAGTAGGACCGCAAGATTTAGCTCCAATATTTCCTATGGAGTTGATTAAACAGGAAGTTTCACAAGAGAGATGGATTGAAATACCTGATGATATCGTAGATATTTATAGACTTTGGAGGCCGACTCCATTACATCGTGCCAGAAGGCTTGAGAAAGAACTTGGTACATGTGCAAGGATTTATTATAAAAACGAAAGTGTATCCGGCCCGGGTTCGCACAAGCCAAACACGGCAGTTGCACAGGCCTATTATAATAAAAAAGAAGGGGTTACCAGAATTGCCACAGAAACCGGCGCAGGGCAGTGGGGAAGTGCTTTATCCTTTGCCTGTAATCTGTTTGGCATAAAATGCACTGTTTATATGGTCAAGATTTCCTATGAGCAAAAGCCGTATCGTAAGATCTTAATGCATACCTGGGGAGCAGATGTATTTGCATCTCCTACCGACAAGACAAACTCTGGGAGGATGGTTTTAGAAAAGGATCCCAAATGCCCTGGTAGCCTCGGCATTGCAATTTCTGAAGCAGTCGAAGATGCAGCCACTCATGATGATACAAAATATTCTTTAGGAAGCGTCTTAAACCACGTCTTGTTGCATCAGAGCGTAATAGGCCTTGAATTAAAAAAACAATTAGAATTAGCAGGAGAGAAAATGGATATATTAACCGGCTGTGTCGGAGGAGGAAGCAACTTTGCCGGAGCCTGTTTTCCTTTTGTGCCTGATAAATTAAAGGGTAAGGATATACGCTTTATTGCAGTTGAGCCAACTGCCTGCCCGACACTTACAAAAGGGCCTTACAGGTATGACCACGGAGATGTGGCCAAGATGACCCCTCTTTTAATGATGTACACCTTGGGCCATAGCTTTGTTCCACCGGGAATTCACGCAGGTGGTCTTCGCTATCATGGAATGGCGCCTTTGTTGAGCCTTTTGGTAAATGAAAGAATAGTTGAAGCAAGGGCATATCCTCAGACTACTGTGTTTGATGCAGCTGTAACCTTTGCAAAGACAGAAGGAATATTACCCGCGCCTGAGACAGCCCATTGTATAAAAGCGGCAATTGATGAAGCCCTGATCTGCAAAAAAGAGAAGAAAGAAAAATGTATTGTTATTGCATTCTCAGGCCATGGATTTTTTGATTTGGCTAGCTACGAGAAGTATTTAGAAAAAAAGTTAGTTGATTATGAATATCCTGAAAGCATGATCAAAGAAGCGCTCAAGGAATTGCCTGATGTGAAGGTAAAGAAATAATATCTTTTATCCTAAACCGCATGGAGAAGGTTAAGAAAATATTAATAATCTCTACAGATAATAATTTGAGAGATATTCTTAACTTTTGTTTTGACGGTTGGGGATATGAGGTAGTCAGCTTACACAGCGCTTCAGAAGATATCACCACAATAAAGAAAAATGCCCCGGATGTCATTGTTGTAGATGTCCATTCTGCAAGGCATGATGATCTTGACCTTTGCCGCCTTCTTAAAAACGATTTCGTTACAAATTCCATACCTATAATAACTTTAATTGACAAACGCCACCTACGCTCTCAGCTTCTCAATATCAGACAAGGCGTTGACGATTACTTAATCAAGCCTCCAGACCCACTGGATTTGCGCGTGCGCATTGAGATGGCGCTACGCAGGTCTCAATACAGCTTTAATTCCTCTCCCTTGACGGGCCTTCCTTCAGCAAGGCTCATCGAAGAAACCCTCAAAGAAAGACTAAAGAAAAATTCTCACTTTTCATTTGCCTATGTAGATATAGATAACTTTAAATTCTTTAATGATATATATGGCTATATAAAAGGTGATAGCGTAATTATGCAGACGGCCTACATGCTATATTCAACAATAAAAAAAATAGGTAATCCTGATGATTTTATAGGCCATATAGGAGGAGATGATTTTGTTTTTATAACTACACCAGATAAGATTAATATAATAGCTAGGCAATTTATAGATGTATTTGACAATGTCATGCCTTTTCACTACTCAGCTGAGCATAGAAAACAAAATTTCATAACAGCCAAAGATAGATCGCATAAACTCAAAAAAACTCCACTGATGAGTGTTTCGATAAGTTGCATAACCAGGGATGAAAGAAGTGATTTTAAAAACATCATCCAGATAAATGAGATTTTAACAGAAATAAAACAGCATCTTAAAATCCAGCCAGGCAGTAAATTCATGGCAGAGCGCAGGAATCGCAAAGTAACTGGCATTTTTGAACATTCTATTTATAAAACAAAAGATGAATCTTTATCGGGTTACAGACCCTTGGGCCAGATACTCATTGAAAGAGGGGATCTAACCCAGGAACATTTAGACGATGCGTTAAAAATACACTGGAAAAGAGGACTAATGTTAGGAGAAACTCTCAAGGAGTTAAAAATTATTGATGATGAAAAATTAAAACAAGCCCTAGGTTTACAGGTTAATTAAAAGACTTGATACTCTAACATAAAGATGATATAGTGAATAAAAATTATTAATTTTATTGTTATGAATATAAATTTTATTATACTTTCCTCAATATATTTAGTCATAATAGTATTTTTGATTGGATTTTTCATCATTAATATAAAGGCGCGCG
>JBFZAD010000069.1:0-25844 GCA_041309125.1 Candidatus Omnitrophota bacterium | reverse complement strand
CATTTTTAGAAGTAGATGCAATCTGTGCGGTATCTCATTTTAAAGGCCATATGATGACAGGTTTTGGAGGCGGGTTAAAGAATATAGGTATGGGCTGCGCAACAAGAGAGGGTAAATTGGCACAGCATTCTAATATCTGTCCTGTTGTTAAGGCAAAGAAGTGCGTTGCTTGCGGGGAATGTGCAAAGTTGTGCCCTGTAAATGCAATTTTAATAAAGAATAAGAAGGCAGTTATTGACAAGGATAAATGCATTGGCTGTGCAAGCTGTATTGCAGCCTGTAAATATGGCGCAATAGATGTAAGCTGGGATAGCGGAGCGCACGATATACAGCAGAAGATGATTGAGTATACATACGCAGTTTTAAAAGAAAAAAGGCAAAGGAGTGTATTTGTAAATTTTGCTATTAAGATTACCAAGGAATGCGATTGCCTTGCTAAAGATGATCCAAGAATTGCTCCTGATATAGGAATATTTGCTTCAAATGATCCTGTTAGTATTGATAAGGCCTGTGTGGATTTGGTAAATAAGGTCTGTAAAAAAGATATATTTAAAGAGGTCCATCCTGAAAGAGATTGGTCAATTCAACTAGATTATGCACAAGATTTAGGGCTTGGTAACCAAGAGTATGTTTTGATAAAGCTGTAAGAACCTAAAAGATATAATGCCACTATATACCTATAAAGCAGAAAAAAAAGGATGTAAGTTCTGCAAAGAAGGCTTTGAGTATTTACAAAATATAAATGAAAGGCCTTTAGAAAAATGCCCTAAATGTAACCAGCGTGTTTTAAAGGTCTTTACTGGATTTTCATTAGGGGCCTCAAAGACAGGCTTTGATCAGAAGGCAAAGGAAAAAGGATTTCATAAGTTAAAAAGAGTTGATAAGGGCAAATATGAGAAGGTTTATTAAATATTAAAGAATATTTTTTATTGGAGGTCGGTATGTTAAAGAGAATAAATCCTACAAAGACTAAATCATGGAAGAAGTTAACAGCTCATTATACGAGTATTAAGAAACATCATATGAGGGATATGTTTAGGAATGATCCGGATAGGTTTTCTAAGTTTTCTATTGTCTTTGAGGATATGCTTTTTGATTACTCAAAGAATATTATAAATGAGAAGACTATAGAATTATTTTGTGGACTCTTAAAAGAAGTCGGTTTAAAAGAGGCAATTCATAAGATGTTTAATGGCGATAAAATTAATGAGACTGAAAATAGGGCTGTGCTGCATGTTGCTTTAAGAGATAGGTCTAACAATAGATTAATTCTCGATGGTAAAGATATAAGGCAAGAGGTAAATTCAGCCATCCAAAGGATTAAAGATTGCTCAAATAAGATTTTATCAGGAGAATGGCAAGGGTATACAGGTGAGAGAATCAAAGATATTATAAATATCGGAATTGGCGGTTCGGATTTGGGCCCTAGTATGGTTTGTGAAGCATTAAAGCCCCATAAGAAGGCCAATATAAATTCCCACTTTGTGTCCAATGTAGATGCAAGCCAGATTTCTGGGGTACTGAATAAGTTAAGGCCCCAGACTACGCTTTTTATGATTGCTTCTAAGAAATTTAATACCCAAGAAACCATGACAAATGCAAATACTGCAAGAAAATGGTTTATAGATTCAGCAAAAAAACAGGAATATATAAAGAAACATTTTATTGCAATTTCTACAAATAAGGATAAGGTCAAGGATTTTGGAATTGATCCAGAGAATATGTTTGTGTTCTGGGATTGGGTAGGAGGAAGATTTTCGCTTTGGTCAAGCATTGGCCTTTCAATAGCTTGTTTGATAGGATTTGATAACTTTATAGAATTGCTTGAAGGCGCATATGCTATGGACAATCATTTTAGACAAACTACATTTCAAGAAAATATTCCTGTAACAATGGCAATACTTAACACCTGGTACAACAATTTCTTTGGGGCTTGTACCCAGGCAATACTGCCGTATGATCAAAATATGCATCTATTTCCTTCGTATCTTCAGCAATTGGAGATGGAGAGTAATGGCAAGTATGTTGATAGAAATGGCAAGGTTGTAAATTACCAAACTTCTCCTATTATTTGGGGAGAGCCTGGCACAAATGGACAACATGCATTTTATCAGCTTATTCATCAGGGAACAAAATTAATTCCTTGTGATTTTATTGCACCTTGTATAAGCAGTAATCCAATAGGTAAGCACCATAAGATTCTCTTATCAAATTTCTTTGCCCAGAGTGAGGCATTGATGAAGGGTAAGACAAAAAAGGAAGTGCAAGATGAACTTAAAGTCCAAGGCAAGGATAAAAAAGAGATTGAAAAACTTACTCCATTTAAGATATTTGAGGGCAACAGGCCAACTAATTCAATAATTTTTAAGAAGCTAACACCACGAACCCTGGGGAGTCTAATTGCAATGTATGAGCACAAGGTCTTTGTTCAGGGAGTTATTTGGAATATCTTTAGTTTTGATCAATGGGGAGTTGAATTGGGTAAGCAGTTAGCGGGTAAGGTATTAGAGGATATTGAGAATACTTCCAAAGTGACCACCCATGATTGCTCCACGAATAATCTTATTAACACCTTTAAAGATTTTTCAAGGCAAAGATAGCATATTTATCAGTCTTATCCTTTTAGTTTCATGCCCACCTTAAATATTATAATATAGTTACAAGCTATGCCAAATAAATTCTTGCCTATTTCACAAAAAGACCTTCATCAGAGAGGATGGAAAGAACTTGATATAATACTTATCACAGGAGATGCTTATGTAGACCATCCTTCGTTTGGCACTAGTGTTATAGGAAGAATGTTAGAACATCATGGTTTTAGAGTTGGCATAATTGCACAACCAGACTGGCGAGGCATAAAAGATTTTATGGAATTGGGTAAGCCCAGATTATTCTTTGGAGTGAGCTCTGGCAATGTTGATTCAATGATTGCAAATTATACTGCAAATAAAAGGCCAAGAAAGACAGATGATTATTCACCGAATAATAAGGCAGGACTTAGGCCTGATAGGGCAGTGATAGTCTATTCCCAGATGGTTCGCCAGGCATTTAAGGATAGTATTATTGTAATAGGAGGCATAGAGGCCAGTCTTAGAAGGCTCGCCCATTATGATTACTGGGATAATTGCGTCAGGAGGTCAATTCTATTAGACAGTAAGGCAGATATTCTTGTTTACGGAATGGGAGAAAGCCAAATTCTTACTATTGCCAATAGACTTAGAGATGGTAGGGGAAAGAGTTCACTTAATAATATTAAGGGCACAGTAGTTGTTTCTAAGGAAATAAGTGCGTTTAAAGATTCTATTGAGCTTCCTTCATTTGAAGATATAAAAGATGATAAGCAAAAATTTAATCATGCCTATAAATTATTTTATGAACAATTAAATCCGTTTACAGCAAAGACAGTTGTTCAAAAACATGCTGATCGCTATTGTGTGCAATTTCCGCCACCGATGCCTCTAAGCCAAAAAGAGCTAGATGAGATTTATGAACTACCATACACAAGGAGATGGCATCCTATATATGACAAGCAGGGTGAGGTAAAGGCGCTTAAGACAGTCCAATTTTCTTTGATTTCCCACAGGGGTTGTTTTGGGGAGTGCTCTTTTTGCGCGCTTAATTTCCATCAAGGAAAGATAATTCAAAACAGGAGCATAGAATCAATTGTACGCGAGGCAAAATCAATAGCACAAGATAAAGATTTCCATGGAACAATAACAGATATAGGAGGTCCAACTGCAAATATGTACGCAGCCTCGTGTCATCTTTGGCAAGATAAGGGCTTTTGCAAAGATAAGAAATGCCTTGCACAAAGCAAATGCAGGAATCTTAAACTAGGATATGATAACTGCTTATCTTTGTACAGGGCAGTTAGGGCAATCCCAAAGGTCAAACATGTGTTCATAGGAAGTGGTTTGCGTTTTGATCTATTAGTAGATAGTGAACAAAAAGCATATCTTGAAGAAATATGCAAAAACCATATAAGCGGTTACTTAAAGGTAGCTCCAGAACATTACTCAGATAAAGTTTTAGATATTATGAATAAGCCAAAGTTTTCTACCTATGAGAAATTTGTTAAAATTTTTAATGAGGTGAATAAAAAGAATTTTTTAGTTAATTACTTTTTACTTTCTCACCCCGGGTCTACGCTTAGTGAGGTTTTAAAATTTGCTCTCTATCTTAAAGAAAAGGGAATTCATCCAGAGCAGATTCAGGATTTTATCCCAAGCCCGATGCTTTTATCAACTTGCCTATATTGGACCGGGGTGCATCCCTTGACTGGCGAGAGGATATATGTACCTACAACATTCACGGAGCGCAAGATGCAAAGGGCGCTTATCCAATATCAAAACCCATCTAACAGGCCATTAATAATAAAGGCATTAAGAGAAATGAAGGCCATGCATTTACTTAGAGAATTCAATATTGGCAGAAATAAAAATTCTCGGCATCCGCATTAAGAAAAAAGGTTAATTTTTAGTAATAGAGGTGCTATAATATAAAAAGTATGATTGGAAGATTTAATAAACTAAAGGGTGTCAAGATATGAAAGAAAAGATTCTAATTGTGGACGATGAAAAAGATATAGTCAAGATGTTAGACTATAATCTTAAAAAAGAGGGCTTTAGAGCCATGTCTTGCTATGATGGAGAAGATGCGCTAAATTTTGTAAAAAGAGAGTCTTTTAATTTGATAATTTTAGATCTAATGCTTCCTGGGATTGATGGCCTTGAGGTTTTAAAGAGCCTAAAAAAGGAGGATAAGACATCAAGGATACCTGTAATTATGCTTACAGCCAAAGCCCAGGAGTCTGACAAGATTGTGGGTTTAGAATTAGGAGCAGATGATTATATAACCAAGCCTTTTAGCCCAAGAGAATTGATTGCAAGGGTAAAGGCAGTTTTGCGGCGTATGAAAGAAAAAGAAGAACTACCCCAGGTATTAAAGATAGGCAATATTTCAATAGACTTTGCAAAGATATCTGTGAGTGTTAATAATAAACCGATAGAACTGACTGCAAAAGAATTTGAGTTATTAAGGACTTTGATAAAGGCAAATTCAAGGGTATTGTCGCGCGATTATCTATTGGATACTATCTGGGGCTTTGACCATGCTATAGAAATCCAGACTCGCACAGTAGATGTTCACATAAGGACATTGCGTAAAAAATTAAAGAGCGAAGCAAAAAGGATTGTTACTGTAAAGAACTATGGCTATAGATTTGAAACGGAGTAGATAGATGCAATTTTTTTTGATAGCTATTACCTTATTAATGGGTATTGCCGTGGGCTGGTCAATAGGAGCAAATGATGCTGCAAATTCTTTAGGTACGGCAGTCGGCTCGCGGGTTTTAACCTTAAAGCAGGCAATTATTCTAATTGCAATCTTTGGATTCTTAGGTGCTTTTTTACAAGGTGCATATGTAACTAAGACCATTGGTAAGGGCATTGTTCCAATGGATCAGCTTCAGCCGGATGTAGCTTTGTATATAGCCTTGGTTGCCTGTATCGGAGCTTGCAGTTGGGTGGTTTTAGCAACCTATTGGAAGATGCCCATATCTACAAGCCATTCTATTGTAGGAGCAGTAGCTGGTGCCGGCCTTGCAATAGGTGCTCCGGTAAAATGGAAGGTGCTTCTTGATATATTTATCTGCTGGATTTTTACCCCTATTGGAGCAGCTGCTTTAGGATACATATTCTATCGTATCTCTAAAAATATATTCTATAGAATTATTCCGCGCAGATACATTAAATTCACCATGGCCGTCCTTATTATTATAAGCGGTTGTTATGTTGCATATACCTGGGGAGCAAATGATGTAGCTAATGCCACAGGAGTTATTGTAGGCGCAAAGATACTTTCCTCAAACTTAAGCATAATCATAGGAGGGGCGGCAATAGTTTTAGGTATAGTTACATGGGGCTATAAGGTAATAGAGACAATCGGTTCAGAAATAACACACCTTTTACCCATAATGGCATTTTCAGCGCAGTTAGCCAGCGCAATTAATGTGCACATTTATACCTTATTTGGAATACCTGTTTCTACGAGCCACTCTATTGTTGGTGCAATCTTTGGAGTGGGCCTTGTCAAGGGAGTCAGGGTGCTGAATATCCGTATTATGAGAGAAATAATAATCTGTTGGTTAGCTACACCTTTTATTTCAGGAGTGGTAAGCTTTTTGGCTCTGAAGGTAATTTTAATTTTCATAAAGATATAACATTGGAGGGCAAGATGAAAGGGATGAGAAATATTTTGGCATGGTTAGGGATGCAGGAGGAACAGTCTATATTAATAGATGCGCAAAAACATGTTGAGGAAACATTTAAGACAGTTGCCTACTTTTCTGAAGCAATCAATGCATTTATTAAGGGTGATACAAATGCAAAAACAAATGCTATTGAAAATGTGCGCAAGAGCGAGCATGAAGCAGACCTTTTAAGGACAAAGATGATTAATGAGCTTTCCGAAGGCCTTCTTCTGCCGCCTGACAGGGAGGACCTGATGCATTTTGTCAGGACCTTGGATAAAATTGCCGACTGGACAAATGGTGCAGCCAGGTTATTGGGATTTATTGAGCAAAAATTACCAGAAAGCGTTCTAAAGAATATCTCGCAGGCTACCCAGTTGATAGTCACTGCTATTACTAAACTCAGAGAAGGTATCCAGGCATTTACAAAAAACGATCTAAAAAAGGCGATGGTTGATTGTGAAGAGGTTGATAATATTGAGCATCAAGCCGATGATCAGAAAAAGATTCTAATAGAGTCGATTATACATGCAAAACTTGAGCCCACAAGTCTACTTTTATGCTATCAGTTGGCAGAGTATCTGGAGGGTGTTACCGATAAGATTGAAGACGGTGCTGATTTCATTAAGGTGCTGGCAATAAAAGCAAACTAATAGAAAAAATGAGATTTAATTTCCAATCTAAGCTATTTTTCTCTTTTATCTTTGTTGTTGTAATTTCTTTTGGATTTGTTTCTTTTTTCTTAGATAAAAGTTTAGAAGATAATACCTTAAGAGAAATCAAGAGCTCTCTTCTTAATCAGGCTTACCTTATAGAAAGACAAATCGCAAACGACGTATCAAAAATAGAGAACAAGGATTTCCTGCAGACACAGGTAAATGATTTAGCCAATAGATCTAAATGCCGATTGACTATTATTGATGATACCGGCAGGGTCTTGGCAGACTCCCAAAAGGATAGTGCTTCTATGGAGAATCATCTTAACAGGCCTGAAGTCAGAGATGCCTTAGGCGGTAGAATTGGAGAGTATATAAGATATTCATCAACGCTTAAAATTGATATGCTTTATCTTGCATTACCAGTCAAGGAGAAAGATGAAGCTATAAGGGTAATTAGATTGGCCTTGCCATTAACCAGCATAAAGGAGGCTCTTAATACAGTAAGAAGGGCAATTATTTTTGCCTTATTTTTTGCATTTTCCATTGCTTTTGTTTTAGGGTCTCTATTGTCAAAGAGCATAATCAAGCCCATAAATAGGATAATCTATTCATCTCGTAAATTCTCACAAGGCGACTTTACTCATAAAATTCATATCTTCTCTCGGGATGAACTTGGAGAGCTTGCCCTGACTTTAAACAACATGGCAGCTGAGATAGAAGAAAAAATCAGAGAGACAGGAATCCAAAACCAACAGCTTATGGCAGTCTTTAACAGTATGATAGAGGGTGTAATCGTAGTAGATAAGGCCAGCCGCATAATATCTATCAATCCAACTATCGAAAAAATATTTTCCGTATCTAAAGACTATTCTCAAGGCAAGGTGTTTTTGGAGGCAATACGAAACAGTGACGTCAATGAAATTATCAGTAGTGTTTTAGAAAACGGTATCTTTGTCTCAAAAGAATTAAACCTACTCTGGCCAGTGGCCGGGACTTTTCAAATTAATGCCTCGGCTATTTATCAAAAAAATCAAGTGAGCGGATGCCTCTTGGTTATCCATGATATAACGCAGATAAGGAAGTTAGAAACCATGCGTACTGATTTTGTGGCAAATGTGTCGCATGAATTAAAAACACCGCTTACCTCAATAAAGGGTTTTGTCGAGACCTTGCTTGAAGGCGCTATTGAAGATAAAGAGAATAGCAGGCATTTTTTAAAGATTGTGCAAGATCATACAAACAGGCTTGATAGATTAGTAAATGACCTGCTTGATTTATCGTATTTAGAATCAAAAGATATAAAATTAGTTATTAAAGAAGTGAACCTTAAGGCTTTAACAGAAGATGTGTTGTCTAGCTTTAAATCCCAAATAAAGAAAAAGGGCGTTAAGATTGCAAATGATTTGCCTTCAGATTTAATTATAAGAGTAGATCCGGATAAAATAGATCAGGTTTTAACAAACCTTATTGATAATGCCATTAAATTTAATAAAGAAAAGGGATTTATTAAGATTTATAGTGAGACGTTAGATTCTCAAATTAAAATAACATTAGAAGATTCTGGCATTGGCATCCCCTTAAGAGATGTTCCACGCATTTTTGAGCGTTTTTATCGCGTTGATAAAATGCGCTCACGCGAGCTTGGCGGAACAGGCCTTGGGCTTTCTATAGTCAAACATATAATCGAACGTCACGGCGGAAGCGTTGGCGTAGAGAGCACAGAGGGTCTTGGTTCTAAATTTTGGTTTATCTTGCCCAGTTAATCCTTTTATACCCCCAATAAAACTTTACCCACATTTAACCTTTCCTTGAAGCAGATTTAATGCCTTTGTTTTATACTTAAGTCATGATAAAAATAATTCTTGGAAAGATTCTTAGCTGTTTCAAGAAAATCGTTGCTCAAGAAAATAAAAGTTTGGATTTATTCTATAAGAGTAATGTCCGAATTTATAGCTTGAGAGAAGGAGGTGATATATTGAAATGAATTGTATGTCTAGTATTTGTCAAGATTTTGTTGCAAGTAATTTACGCTCGCAAGTTAACAGGTTGAACGCTGTTTTGAATAATATCGAAGATCATGGTTCTATTGATTGTGATTATACCCATGAATCTCTTAAGGATATTGAGATTAAGCTGCGTCAAATCAGAAAATTATGCGTAAATAATTAAAAGGAGGAAGTAAAATGAAAAAAAGTTTTATAGTATTGTTATTAATGGGTTGTGTAGTGTCATTCTTGGGAGTTGGTTTTTCGTATGGCGCTGAAGTAGATATTCTCCTTCAGAAACTTGTAGAAAAGGGTATCCTTACAGCCGGTGAAGCCCAGGAGGTCAAAACTGAGACGCAGGAGCAAATGAAGAATGAAATCGCAGAAGGTAAGAATACAAGCCTTCCTCTTTGGATCCAGAATATGAAATTCAAAGGAGACTTGAGGGTGCGCTATCAGTCTGAAAGAAAGAAGAAATCATCTAGTGTCCAGGGAGACAGGGAAAAGGGGCGTATACGTATGAGACTAGGGGCTGAAGCAAAGGTTAATACAAAAACAAAGGCCTATGTTGGAATTGCTACAGGCAACTCAACAGATAACCGTTCTACAAACCAGACCTTTGATGATTCTTTTGAGAAAAAAGATATATGGCTGGACTATGCATATATAGATTATTTAGCTTCTCCTTGGGCCACCTTAATGGCCGGAAGAATGAAAAACCCTATATGGCAGACAGGTGATATGCTTTGGGATACGGATATAAATCCTGAAGGGGCAGCAGTGACCTTAACAAAAAATCTTAAGCCTAATAAACTTGACAGTTTTCTCACAGCAGGATTTTTTGTGTTGGAGGATAGCGATGATGCAACTAGCGATGCAACAATGATAGCAGTGCAGCCTGGCCTAACCTGGAGTATAAACGATAAAACAAAATTTAAACTTGCAGAAACAATGTATGAATTTAATAGCGTGCAGGGCGCTTCAGCATTGAGCGATACTCAAAACACCAACACAATGGCAGGCGGCGAGTATAAATATGATTATGACTCCTGGGTAACCAGTTCAGAGATTTCATTTCTTGAGCCGAAATTAATCAGCAGATACATTCCTTATTTAGCCTTCTTTGGAGATTACGTGAATAATCCCGATCCTAACAATGAAAATACAGGCTGGATTATGGGCTTGAAATTTGGCAAGGAAAAGGTTGCTGACTGGGGAGATTGGCAGTTCAAATACCAGCGCAGGAAAATCGCAAGAGATGCCTGGCTTGATTCCTTTCCTGATTCAGATGTCCTAAGCGGGGCTACCAATGTAAAGTCTGATGAATACATACTCTCCTGCGGACTAAATAAGAATATGACTGTGGATTTTGACTATTATCACTCAGATGTTATCAAAGGCTCTAAGACTCCACAAAGACTTTATCAGGTTGATTTAAACTTTAAATTTTAATAAGGGAGGAAAAAGATGAAGACATTAAGTATATTAGTAATATTTTTGATACAAACTATTTCTTTAACTTTACCATGCTTTGCCCAGAAGGTAGTTGTAGAAGGCTCAACCACAGTGTTGCCAATTGCCCAGAGAGCTGCCGAGGTTTATATGCAGAGTGAACCACAGGCAGATATTTCAGTGAGAGGCGGAGGTTCAGGTGTAGGTATAGCCTCTTTGATCGATGGAACCTGTGATATAGCCGATTCTTCACGGCCGATCAAAGATACAGAGTTAGATAAGGCAGTGGCAAATGGAAAAAGCATTAAGGCGCACGTTATTGCCATGGATGGCATCGCGATAATCGTTCATCCATCAAATAATGTTAATGCATTGTCCAAGAGGCAGGTCAAAGATATATATACAGGTAAGATTTCTAATTGGTCTCAGATCGGTGGAGGCGATCAAAAAGCAGTAGTTGTCTCGCGCGACACTTCAAGCGGAACTTTCGAGGCTTTTATGACATTGGTTCTAGATGGACAAAAAGTCCGTCCGGATGCAATAATGCAGGCATCAAATCAAGCAATTGCTTCAACTGTGGCAAGGACACCTGGCGCAATTGGCTACGTGGGCTTAGGATTTTTGAGCTCTCAAGTTAAGGCGCTTGACATCGATGGGGTATCTCCTTCAAAGGAAACGGTGTTAACGGGTAAATATGCAATAGGTAGGCCGCTTTTTATGTATACCAATGGGGCGCCACAGGGCTTAGCGAAGGGATTAATTGATTTTATAAAGAGTGAGCAAGGGCAGAAGCTAGTTGATGAAGAGGGTTTTGTGGCTTTAAAATAAGATATTGCGTTTAGCCGTTTTGGGTAGTCACGGCAGGCGATATCCTGCCGTGGTATATTGAAAAATACAAATGAAGAGAATTAAAGAGAAAATATATGAATGGATTTTTACAATTTTAGCTTTTGCTTCTTTGGTGTTTCTCGTAGGTATTGTTGTAGTGCTTTTTAAAGAGGCATTGCCAATCTTTAAAAAGGTTAAGGTGCTGGAATTCCTATCGGGAAGGTTTTGGTACCCTACTTATGAACCTGCGGAATTTGGCATTTTTCCTTTAATTTTAGCTTCACTTTGGGTGTCTGTAGGAGCAATTTTTATCTGTGTGCCCTTAGGTGTTGGTAGCGCATTATATCTAAATGAGCTTGCAGGCCCAAGGCAAAAATCAATACTCAAACCCCTGGTAGAGATTTTGGCAAGTATTCCTTCTATTGTTTATGGATTCTTTGGCATGGCGATACTTGCGCCATTTCTTCAAGATTTATTTCATTTACCAATAGGGCTATGCGCCTTTACTGCGAGTCTGACCTTAGGAATCATGGCAACACCAACTGTCTGCAGCATAGCAGAGGATGCCTTAAGTTGCGTGCCCAGATCATTCAGGGAGGCTTCTTTTGCCGTAGGTGCTAATAGTTGGCAAACATTGGTAAGAGTTATAATTCCTGCAGCCGGTTCAGGCATTTCAACGGCTATAATTTTAGGGATGAGCAGGGCTATAGGAGAGACAATGACGGTTTTAATGGTCGCAGGAGGCGCTGCAGTTATACCCAAATCATTTTTTGATCCTGTCAGGCCTATGACTGCGGCTATTGCAGCAGAGATGGGTGAGGCCCCTATGGGCAGCGACCATTATCATGCCTTGTTTGCCATTGCTTTAATTTTGTTTTTTGTCACTTTTATATTCAATATTATTGCTGAAGTTATAAGCAGAAAATACAGGTTAAAATTGGGGTTAGCAGGGTGAAAAAAAATATTACACAAAGAATAGGTTTTAGTTTTATAACATTATGTATGTTCGCTACGGTTTTATTTTTATTCGCGATAATATATTTTGTAAGCTCAAACGGAATAAAGGTTATTTCATGGCAGTTTCTAACACAGCCCCCTCGTAATGCCATGACGGCCGGAGGGGTTGCGCCAGCTATTATTGGCACATTATATCTTACATTGGGTGCGATTATTTTTGCTTTTCCTTTAGGAGTAGCTTGCGCAATATATCTTTGTGAATATTCTCCGAAAAGTTACATAGTGAATTTAATAAGGATAAGCATTAATAATCTTGCAGGGGTGCCATCGGTTGTTTTTGGTTTATTCGGCCTTGCTGTATTTGTAAAATTTTTTGGTTTTGGGGTCTCTATACTATCTGGAAGCTTGAGCCTTGGTATCTTAGTTCTGCCGATAATTATTTCAGCGGCTCAGGAAGCACTTTTAGTTGTACCACAGTCATTAAGAGAGGCTTCTATGGCGATAGGCGCGACAAAATGGCAGACTATTAAAAAAATTGTATTACCTTCTGCCTTGCCGGGGATTTTAACCGGAGTAATTTTAAGTATAGGCAGGGTCGCAGGAGAGACAGCCCCAATTTTATTTACAGCGGCGGCCTTTTATTTAAAAGGATACCCAAAATCTATTTTCTCAGAAGTAATGGCCTTGCCGTACCATATCTATGCACTCATGACAGAAGGATCTCACCCTGATCAACAAACCGCAATTGCCTATGGTTGTTGTTTAATACTTTTGTGTTTAGTTCTATTGGTATCAGCAATTGCTATTTTTATACGCCAGAGACAAAGGAGTTATTATGTATAGTCAAACAATGATTAGGCTGAACAAAGAAGACAACCTAAGTTGTATGTGCAAGCCTTCGGATTCTGTGAAAATTAAAGTTCAGGACATAAATTTCTTTTATGGTAATCAGCAGGCCCTCAAAGATATTAATTTGGATGTCTTGGAAAACCGTGTTACTGCGATTATAGGCCCCTCGGGTTGCGGAAAATCGACATTTATCCGACTTCTAAACCGCATGAATGAGTTGGTGCCTAAGACAACATTGACAGGAAGAATTTATTTGGATGGACAAGATATCATTGGGTCTTGCATAGATCCTGTCGAAATAAGAAGACGCGTAGGGATGGTGTTCCAGAAGCCCAATCCTTTTCCAAAAAGCATATTTGAAAATATTAGCTATGGCCTAGAGGTCAACGGTATTAAAAATAAGCAGTTTATCGAAGAAAGAGTAGTAGAATCTTTAAAGAGGGCAGTCTTATGGGAAGAGGTAAGAACGAGGCTTCATGATAGCGCATTGAAACTTTCTGGCGGGCAGCAGCAGAGGCTCTGCATTGCAAGATGTTTGGCGGTAAAACCTGAAGTGCTTTTATTTGATGAGCCCTGTGCCAGCTTAGACCCGATTTCAACTCGTAAGATTGAAGAACTGATTTTAGAGTTGAAAAAGGATTACACTATTGCCATTGTTACGCATAATATGCAGCAGGCGGCAAGGGTTTCGGATTTTACTGGTTTTTTTCTTTTAGGTGAGTTGATAGAGCTTGATAAGACTGAAAATATATTTAAGGCCCCCAAAGATAAACGGACAGAAGATTATATCACAGGAAGATTCGGATAGTCCCTCGCCACATATAGCGTAGCTAGTGGCTCGTTATAAAATTTCAGATACAAAAACGAAGGGAAATTTTATGGAAAGACATTTTGATCATGAGTTGGATGAGCTGAATAAAAACATTCTAAAAATGGGGGCATTGGTTCAAGAGGCAATTTTTAAATCAATAGAGTCGCTTAAGACTTTAGATAAAGACATGGCAACTCTGGTGATAGATAACGATAGAGTAATTGATGATTGTGAATTAAAGATCGATGAAGAATGTCTTGTTTTGTTGGCTTTAAGACAGCCTATGGCATTTGATTTACGTTTTATAACAATGGCCATGAAGATTACCACAGACTTAGAGAGAATAGCGGATTTAGCAGCAGATATTGCTATGAGGGTCTTAGAGTTAGTAGATAAACCTTTGGTAAAGCCGCTTATTGATATACCTAAGCTAACAGAGCTTGCCAAAATGATGATTAAGGATGCGATAGATTCTTTCGTGAATAAAGACCCTGATTTAGCAGGCAAGGTGATATTGATTGATAAGGAGGCCGATAGATTGCGTGATATTGTGCAGCGTGAATTAATTAATGATTATATACTTAAAGATAAATCCTCGATTCCGCGTTGTATACCCTTGCTTTTAATAGCCAGGCATCTTGAGCGTATTTGCGACCACGCTACTAATATAGCCGAAGATGTCATCTACATGGTTAAGGCAAAGGTTGTCAAACATCATCCAGAAAAATTAAATTTTGATAAAGGACCGCAATAAGAATATCCTAATCTTCCCACAGAAAAATTCATAAAAATAACTTTACACACATTTTACTTAGATTTTACATATATTTTATATTTATATTATAAAATAATAGATTAAAGAAAGGAGGATTTATGTTTAAAAAATATTTAATATTCTTAGCGGTAATTTTATTCTGCGTAAATAAGCTTACCTTTGCGGCAAAGGATGAAAATTCAATTCAGGTTAAAGGGTCGGATACCATGGTTAATTTGGCTCAAGCATGGGCTGAAAAATACATGGAGAAGAATCCTACTTATTTCATTGCAGTTACAGGCGGAGGTTCAGGTACGGGGTTCTCAAGCCTCATAAGCGGTACCTGTGATATTGCTATGAGTTCAAGAAATATTAAAGAAAAAGAAGTAACTCTCGCTAAGCAAAGGGGTATAAACCCCAATGAAATTAAAGTAGCATTAGATGGGCTTGCAGTTGTAGTAAATCCGACAAACCCTGTAAGTTCACTCACCACAGATCAGCTAGCAGCGATTTTTACCGGAAGAATTACTAATTGGAAAGAATTGGGGGGCAAGAATGAGAAGATTGTGATATTGTCGCGTGAGGTCAATTCCGGAACTCACGTCTACTTTAAGGAGCATGTATTAAGAAAAAACGATCCTAACAGCAAGGAAGAATTTGCTCCTAATGCATTAATGCTTTCATCTTCTCAGGCAATTGCCGATGAAGTAGCCGGTAATTCTTCTGCTATTGGATATTATGGTATGGGATATATTTCCAGTAAGCAAAAACCATTGTCTATAGCTAAAGATGAAAAATCAGGATATGAATCTCCTACAATTGAAAATGTCATAAACGGTAAGTATCCGATTTCAAGGCCTCTGTTTATTTATACCAATGGTATGCCCGAAGGCCTGGTAAAGAATTTTATAGATTTTGTTCTTTCCAAAGAAGGCCAGGATATTGTCTTGGCAACGGATTTTGTTCCGGTAAATAAATAGGATAGATGCGTAAGCTAAAAGAATTTATTATTGAAAAATTGATACTGATTTGTGGTTTAGCGTCAATATTCTTTGTAGTTTTGATTTTTTTATTTTTGCTAAAAGAGGGACTGGCTGTTTTTAAGATTGTCAGTCCCTTTAAGTTTATCTTTGGTAAGAGCTGGTATCCTATATCAGAACCAGCACAGTTAGGAATACTGCCTTTAATTCTTGGGTCTTTATTGGTTACTTTTGGAGCGGCAATAATTTCTATTCCCATAGGAGTAGGTTGTGCCATTTATATTGCTGAAATTGCACCATTAAAGATTAAAGAAACGCTTAAGGCAGGGGTAGAATTGTTGGCTGCTATTCCAAGTGTTGTCTTAGGGTTCGTTGGAATGGTAACGCTTGTACCGTTAGTAAAGAATGTCTTCCATTTACCAACTGGCTTAACTGCTTTATCCGGCTCCATAATGCTTGCATTTATGGCCATGCCGACAATAGTCTCCATTGCTGAGGATGCCTTATATTCGGTCCCAAAGACATATAGGGAAGGGGCTCTTGCTCTAGGAGCAACGCATTGGCAGACGATTTGGCGGGTAATGCTTCCGGCAGCATCAAGCGGCATACTTGCAGCAATTATGCTTGGAATCGGCCGTGTAATCGGTGAAACTATGGCAGTGATGATGATTACGGGAAATGCTGCGGTTATACCTAAAAGCATCTTTGCGCCTGTTAGAACTTTAACTGCTACTATTGCAGCTGAAATGGGAGAGGCGGTAGTAGGCAGCGAGCATTATTTTGCTTTATTTGCTATCGGTATAGTCCTATTTATTAGCAGCTTTGCAATTAATGTAACGGCAGATCTATTTTTACATAAAAGACAATAATGAAGAATCCTTATAGAACACAAAATATCGCTTTTTTCTTTCTGCTTTTGGCCACGCTTTTAATAGTTATACCAGTAGGGCTAGTAGTCGTGGTTATTATTCAAAAAGGATTACCGGCGATTAACTGGCAATTCCTTTCGGATATGCCGCGGCAAGGAATGCGAGCCGGCGGAATATTTCCGGCAATTGTTGGAACATTTTACCTTGTAACTGGCGCTATACTTTTTGCTTTACCGATAGGACTTTTGGCAGCTGTATATTTAAGCGAATATGCCAGAGACAATTTACTTACTCGAGTTATTAAACTAGCAATTGTTAATTTGGCAGGTGTGCCTTCGGTAGTTTATGGGCTATTTGGTTTAGCCCTTTTTGTGATTTTCCTGAAATTCGGCGCATCAATTATTGCCGGTTCACTTACGCTTGGGATTATGATTTTACCCGTTATTATTACTACTTCCCGTGAAGCCTTAGAAAGCGTACCGCAATCATTTCGAGAGGTAAGTTTATCATTAGGGGCAAGCAAGTGGCAGACCATAAGGCATATAGTATTACCTAATGCTATCCCAGGCATATTGACCGGTACTATCTTGGGGTTGGGCAGGGCAGCAGGAGAGACGGCCCCTATTCTATTTACAGTAGCAGCATTTTATCTGCCGCGATTGCCTAAATCTATCTTTGATCAAGCAATGGCATTGCCGTATCACCTTTATGTTATTTCAACACAGGTGCCTAATGTTGATGAAAAGATAAGATACGCTACAGCATTTGTGTTATTAGCCTTGGTTTTATTTATGAATTTAGTAGCGATAATCATCCGTACGAAGTTTAGGAAGCGCAAAAAATGGTGATTTCAGGTTTATTATGAGTAAAAAAGAAGAGTTGTTTGAATTAGAAGATTTGAATGTATGGTTTGGCTCGGTGCAGGCCTTACGAGATGTCGAGATAGAAATTTATCATCACGAGATCTTAAGCGTGATTGGCCCTTCTAATAGCGGAAAGACCACATTTTTACGAATGCTCAACCGGATGAATGAGCTACAGCCAAATTTTAGGATGACGGGTGAAGTGGAATTTAATGATATCGATATCATTAAGTATGAAATTGAACTCTTGCGCAAGAAGGTAGGCATGGTTTTTGCTTTGCCATTGCCGCTTCCTCTGTCTATTTTTGAAAATGTGGCTTTTGGGGCGCGCATGCACGGTATCAAGAGTAAAAAGAAATTAGAAGAGATCGTTGAGCGTTCGCTGAAGCAGGCATACCTGTGGGATGAGGTGAAGGACCGTTTTGGGGAATCTGCTTTTAAACTATCCGGAGGCCAACAACAGCGCTTATGCATAGCCAGGACTCTTGCAGTTGAGCCAGAGGTAATTCTATTTGATGAGCCTTGTTCTGGCCTTGATCCAATCTCTACTGCCAAGGTAGAAGATGCCATGGTTAAACTAAAGGAGAAATACTCAATAGTGCTTGTGACTAATAATGTAAAACAAGCAGCTAGGGTTGGTGATAGGACGGCCTTCTTTTTAAGCGGTGAACTTATTGAATTGGATAAAACAGAAAAAATTTTTACAGCGCCAGAAGACAAACGCACAGATGGTTATATAAGAGGAAAATTTGGATAATGGCTAAGATAATCACTGAAAATCTGAACCTTTGGTATGGTTCTTTCCAGGCCCTCAAGAATATTAATTCATCTTTCCAGGAGAATAGGATTACTGCTATCATCGGGCCTTCGGGGTGCGGAAAATCTACTTTACTGCGCGTATTTAACCGGATGAACGATTTGATTGAAGGTGTGCACATGGATGGTAAGGTTTTGATTGACGATGCAAATATCTTAGATTCCCACACAGATTTAGTAGTTTTGCGTAAAAGGATAGGAATGGTATTTCAACGGCCCAATCCATTTCCATTGTCAATTTATGAAAATATTGTTTTTGGAGAAAAGATTCATGGGGATAAAATAACCAGAGATAAGCTAGATGAAATTGTTGAGGCAAGCCTAAGAGGTGTCCTTCTGTGGGATGAATTGAAAGATAGACTAAATGAGCCGGCTTTAAGATTGTCTTTAGAGCAGAAGCAGAGGCTTTGTATCGCCAGGCTTATTGCCGTTAAGCCAGATGTTTTATTAATGGATGAGCCTTGCTCTGCCCTAGATCCGCAGGGCACACAAAGAGTCGAGGATTTAATGCGTGAACTTAAATATAAATATACTATAATAATAGTTACTCATAATATGCAACAGGCAGCACGCGTTTCAGATGATACTGGCTTTATGCTTTTAGGTGAATTAATAGAATTTGGTAAAACCGAGGAAATATTTACTGCGCCGCATGAAAAGCGCACAGAAGATTATATTACTGGAAGATATGGATAATCCCTCGCCACATATAGTAATAGCAGGTGGTTGGAGGATGCCTGCCTGCCGTAGGCAGGAAATTTCAAACACTAAAAGAAAGGGGAAACTTCATGAACAGGCATTTTGATGATGAATTACAGGAATTACAAAAGGAAGTCTTAAAGATGAGCGTACTTGTTCAAGAGGCAATTCATAAATCAATTGAGGCCTTAAAGGCCAGGGATAAGAATCTTGCTCAAGGGGTGATCGATACCGATAAAAAAATAGATGATTTGGAATTAATTATTGATGAAAGATGCATTGACCTTATTGCAAGATATCAGCCCATGGCAGGTGATTTGCGTTTTATTACCATGGCAATGAAGATTAATTCTGATCTTGAAAGAATCGCCGATTTATCCGTTGACATGTGCCAAAGGGTTCTTGAGCTTGTTGATAAACCGCTTTTAAAGCCATTAATAGATATACCCAAATTATCCGTTGTTGCAGAGAATATGGTCCAAGGTGCTATTAATGCCTTTATAAAAAGAGATGTTGATCTGGCGAGTAATGTAATGTCTTCAGAGCCTGAAGCAGACAGGCTTAGAAACCTGGTTCAGAATGAATTGGTTAATGATTATATTTCTAAAGATCCAAGCTCTGCAACAAGGGCAGTGCCGCTATTATTAATTGCAAGGCACCTGGAGCGTATATGCGACCATGCAACAAATATTGCAGAGGATGTAATATATATGGTTCAGGCAAAGGTTGTAAAACACAAGCCCATAAGATCAACTAATAACTAACGTAGAAAAAAATTTAGTGGATTTATCGCTTTTTTCTAAGAAAATTTGTGGTATAATTAACTGTCCTTAAATAAAACCTTTCTAAATAAACCGCTTTACCTGTTAACAGAAAGATCAATAATTAAAAAACCTTCAATAAAAGGTACCATTTTTGTTTAAAGAAAACGGAGCAAAAAAATGATCGCTAAGATTTCTATTACATTAAAAAGAACTGTTTCAGATCCGCAGGGATTGACTATTAAGCATGCGCTAGAGTCATTAGGCTTTAAAGATTTACTGGATGTGCGTGTTGGGAAACTGGTTATCATCGAGATTAAAGCTAAGAATAAGAAGGAAGTAGAGGCTAAGGTAAATGAAATGTGTAAGAAGTTATTGGCCAATCCCATCATCGAAGATTATAAATTTGAATTAAAATAATTCTTATACTATGCTTAAATTTGGAGTAGTAGTTTTTCCGGGTTCAAATTGCGACATGGATTGCTTCTATGTAATTAAGGAAGTTTTAAAGCAGTCAGTTGAATATATCTGGCATAAGGATAAAAAACTTGAGAGTTTTGATTGTATTGTCTTGCCAGGAGGCTTTAGCTATGGAGATTATCTTAGGACAGGCGCTGTAGCCAAGTTTTCTCCAATAATGAAGGAGATCATAAAATTTGCCAATAAAGGCGGCCTGGTTATAGGCATATGCAATGGCTTTCAAATACTTCTTGAATCAGGACTCTTACCGGGTGCAATGCTAAGAAATACCAATCTGCATTTTATCTGCAAGTACGTTAATATTAGAACAGAATCAAAAGATACTACTTTTACTAATCTTATAAAGAAGGGCCAGGTTTTAAATATCCCCATTGCTCATAATGAGGGAAATTATTATATAGATGAAAAGGGTTTGAAGGAATTAGAAAAGAATAATCAGATTGTTTTTAGATACTCAAGCCCTGAAGGTAAGATTACCAATGAGTTTAATCCAAATGGAGCTGTTTCTAATATCGCTGGTATAATAAACAAAAAAGGAAATGTATTGGGTATGATGCCACATCCAGAACGCAGTTCTGAGGCGCAACTTGGATCTGCGGATGGATTGTTGATATTCAAGTCTGTCGTTAAATGGTTATCCGGTTAGCCCGTTATCCGGTTAGCCCGTTAAATCTGAAAGATGAAGATTATAAGATTCGAGGATATCGATGCTTGGAAAGAATCGAGAATTTTAGTTAATATGGTTTATGATTTAACTAGTAAATCCTTATTTAATAGGGATTTTGGATTAAAGGAACAGATACAACGAGCAGCAGTGTCTTGCATGTCAAATATTGCCGAAGGCTTTGATGGAGGGACAAATCAACAATTCATTCAATATCTTTTTTATTGCCGTAGGTCAAGTTCTGAGACCCAATCTCATCTTTACGTAGCTTTGGATAGGAATTATATAACGCAGGGTGAATTTGATAAAATCTACGCCCAAGCAAAAAAAGTAGGAAAACTAGTAAATGGATTCATTCGATATTTAAAAACCCAAAAAGCCACATAACCCAAAAAACCGGATAACCGGATAACCGGATAACCGGATAACAAATATGAAACAAGAGGTTTACAAAAGTTTAGGGCTCAACGATGAAGAATATCAAAAGATTTTGGATATTCTTAAACGTGAACCTACTCCGACTGAATTAGCGATGTTTTCAGTTGAATGGTCTGAACACTGCGGCTATCCACGCTCAAGAGCACTTTTAAAGCTTCTGCCCAAGACTGGAAAATATCCAACTTTGATAGGAGAGGATTCAGGAGGAATCTACGTAGATGATATTGCAATAGTTTTTAAGATGGAGAGCCATAATCACCCATCGCAGGTTGAGCCAAAGCAGGGCGCTGCAACTGGTGTCGGAGGGATTATCCGTGATATCTTCACTGCGGGGGCGCGTCCCATTGCTTGTTTGGATTCTTTGCGCTTTGGTCCGTTAAGTGAACCATATAATAGATATCTTTTAAAGGGTGTAGTTGATGGAATTCAATTCTATGGCAATTGCATCGGCATACCAACAGTAGGTGGAGAGATATATTTTGATGAGAGCTATAGTGGAAATTGTCTTGTGAACGTAATGTGTATTGGTATTGCAAAAAAAGATAAGCTTATTAGGGCAAGGGCATTTGGCATTGGTAATTCTATTATGTATGTTGGTGCAAGCACAGGCCGTGATGGGATAGGAGGTTGTAGTGTTTTGGCTTCCCATGAGTTTAAAGAGGGCGAAGAAAAAAGGCCAACAGTTCAGATAGGAGACCCTTTTACAGAGAAATGCTTAGTTGAGGCAACCCTGGAGGCATTAGAAACAGGCCATATTGTAGGAATTAAGGATATGGGAGCAGCTGGTTTAACTTGTTCAACAAGTGAAATGGCCCATGCTGGTAATTCAGGTGTTGAAATTGAGCTTGAGAAAGTCCCGCGTAAGGAAGAGGGAATGGAGCCTTGGGAAGTAATGATGTCCGAATCGCAGGAAAGAATGCTTGTGTGCGTGAAAAAAGGAAAAGAAAAAGAGATAAAAGAAATTTTTCAAAAGTGGGATTTGAATGCGGTGGTGATTGGTAGGGTAGTAGATGGCGCAGATGTCTGCGTAAAAGACAAAGGCAAGGTAGTTGCCAAGATGAGTACTAAGTCTTTGGCAGAAGCCCCACTTTATAATATGCCGCAGGCTAAGCCAAAATATATCGATGAAATAAATAAATTAGATATAAATAAGATTAAACAACCGCAAGATTATAATGATGCCTTGATTAAATTGTTATCTTCTCCAACAATTGCAAGTAAGAATTGGGTGTATGAGCAATATGACCATATGGTGCAGACTAACACAGTAGTCCTACCGGGTTCAGATGCAGCAGTGCTTAGATTAAAGGGAACTAAAAAGGCAATTGCTGCTACGACTGACTGTAACAGCCGCTATTGCTTTCTTAATCCTTATCGTGGTGCCCAGATTGCCGTAATAGAGGCAGCGCGAAATCTTGTTTGCTCGGGAGCTATTCCTGCCGCAGTTACCGATTGCCTTAATTTTGGCAATCCTGAAAAACCGGACAGGTACTGGCATTTTGCAAACTGTATCAACGGAATTATAGATGTATGTAAATTTATTAATATCGCTGTAGTGAGCGGCAATGTATCATTTTATAATGAGAGCCCAAATGGAGCCATTAATCCAACTCCAACAATTGGCATGATTGGGATTATTAATGATATAAGTAAGGTCTGCACTCAAAATTTTAAAAATAAAGGTGATTCTATTATACTTCTAGGAGAGACTAAAGATGAATTAGGGGCAAGCGAATATTTAAAAGAAGTCCACGGGCAAATAAAAGGTGATTGTCCAAGTCTTGATCTGGATCTGGAACTTAAGGTACAGCATACAGCACTTAAGGCGATAGAAGATTCGCTTGTGAATTCTGCGCATGATTGTTCAGAGGGCGGATTGGCAGTAGCTCTAGCAGAGTGTTGTATAGCTGGCGATAAAAAAGTTGGCGCAAAGATTTCTATCGATGGCGATGGGATAAGAACCGATTCGCTTCTTTTTGCAGAGTCCCAATCTAGGATTATAATATCTTGCAGTAAAGAAAATGCCTTAAAGATAGAATCATTAGCCAAGAAAGATAATGTATCTTTTAAGATCATTGGAGAAACGGGTGGAGATAGTTTAATATTTAGTATAAAAGATGAGAAAATCATTGATTTAAAATTGAAAGATTTAAATAAGGCCTTCAGGTATTCTTTAAAGGAAGATCTTGAAAGGAAATAAATATGTGTGGAATATTTGGGGTATACGGGCATAAGCAGGCAGCCTATCTTACTTATTTAGGCTTATATTCCCTTCAGCACAGGGGAGAGGAGAGCGCAGGCATTATAACCTATAATGGCAGAAAAATATTTCAACATAAAACAATGGGCTTGGTTTCCGATGTCTTTGATAATAATATATTGAAATCCTTAGGTGGAAATATTGCCGTAGGGCATACCCGTTATTCTACAACCGGTTCAAGTGTCCCAAAGAATATCCAGCCATTTCTGGTAAAGCACAAAGGTATTCCAATTGCAATAGCGCATAACGGCAATCTTACAAATGCAAATGAGCTTGAGAGAGAATTAGAGGCAAAGGGTTCTATTTTCCAGACAACAATGGATTCTGAAATAATTGCACATCTTT
Organism: Candidatus Omnitrophota bacterium; assembly: GCA_041309125.1. GTDB lineage: Bacteria > Omnitrophota > Gorgyraeia > Gygaellales > Gygaellaceae > JBFZAD01. The sequence continues at coordinate 2,124 of JBFZAD010000069.1, read as the reverse complement.
TTGCAATGTCTGAACTTAAAGATTACCAAGAGGCCACAAAGCAGGTATTGTCTAAAATCGATGGCGCATACTCGCTTGTCTTATTGCTGGATAGTATGCTTGTGGGCGCGCGAGACCCTCATGGGTTTAGGCCGCTATCTATTGGAATGCTAGGCTCAGCATACCTACTTTCTAGTGAAACCTGTGCCTTTGATTTATTGGGTGCAAAGTATGTACGAGACATTGAGCCAGGTGAAATAGTCTTTATTGATAAAAGTGGTTTAAAAAGTATAAGCCTACCAAAACAAAGACATTCTTTTTGTATTTTTGAACATATATACTTTTCAAGGCCAGACAGCAATGTCTTTGGCAAGAGCGTATATCTTTCCCGTAAAAGATTAGGAATTGAGCTTGCCAAAGAGAGCCCGGTAAGCTGCGATATGGTTTTGCCTGTGCCTGATTCTGGCAATTATGCAGCACTTGGCTTTTCAGAGGAATCAAAGATACCGCTTGAGCTGGGCATAGTGCGTAATCATTATATAGGCAGGACATTTATCCAGCCGAATCAGAATATACGAGACTTTAAGGTAAAGTTAAAACTCAATCCCATAAGAGATATTATCAAGGGCAAGCGCATAGTTATTATTGAGGATTCAATTGTTCGGGGCACTACTTCAAAGAGCAGGGTAAGCACGCTTCGAGAAGCCGGAGCAAAGGAAGTGCATATGCGGGTTAGCTGTCCGCCTTTAGTATCTCCTTGCTATTATGGCATAGATTTTCCAACCAAAAAAGAGCTAATTGCTTCAAGCAATTCCATAGATAAAATTAGAGACTTTATTGGCTTAGACAGTCTTAAGTATTTAAGCTTAGAAGGAATGCTTAAGGCAATGCTTTTGCCCAGTAGTGAATTTTGTACTGCCTGTTTTAATTGCAATTATCCTACCAATATTCCTAAAAGATTCTCAAAAAACATCCTTGAAAAATAAGCGGTTAGCGATTAGCGTATAGCGGTTAGTAGTGTTGAATAATACACAAATTAAAAAAAACAATTACTTATTATTTACTTTTTGTTATAATATATGCATTATGAAGGGGGGGGAATGCACGCAGGCGGATTTATAGAAAAAAGAAGATATGTAAGATTTGATATTGCTGCCAAGGTTAAATTTCAGGTAATCCCACAAGATAAAAACGAGGCTCCTTCCCAGACAGTTACAGCTATTTCAAAAAATTTAAGCTTTGAAGGAATTCGATTTACCTCTGAAAAGAAATTAGAAACTAATGTAATGCTTAAGCTTGAGATTAACCTGCCTTTACAGCTTAAACCGCTAGTGATTGAGGGCCAGGTAAAATGGTGTCAGTCTCTCATGCAGCCAGATGGTAAGGAGTTATTTGAGACGGGAGTTAAGCTTTTTACTATTGAGAAGTGTGATGAGACAAGGTTTGTAGGGTTTGTTAATAACCTCATGAAACAGAGTTTAGGTAGATACAAATCAGTATAATCTAGGTGGAAGATAATTCTGGCTATGCGTGAGGATTAGGCGTGGGGCAAATTTTGGTCTCCGGATTCTTAACAGGAGGCCTTTTGTTTTTTAATTATAGAGGTGTTTTAGATGAAAAAGGCAATAGGTTTTGACAATGAGAAATACCTTCGGGAGCAGAGTAGTTACATCTTGGAAAGGATCAGCAAATTCCAGGGTAAACTTTATCTTGAGTTCGGAGGAAAGCTTCTCTATGATTACCATGCTGCAAGGGTTTTGCCTGGTTATGACCCGAATATAAAGGTTAAACTTCTTAAAGAGCTAAAGGATAAGATGGATATAATCCTTTGTATATATTCAGGGGATATAGAAAAGGGAAGGATACGCGGTGATTTTGGCATCACATATGATGTGGATGTGCTAAAAATCATTGATGATTTAAGAGAAAATGGCCTTGATATACTGGCGGTAGTAATTACACGGTTTGATAATCAAAAGCAGGTAATCACTTTTAAAAATAAACTAGAGAATCGAGGCATTAAAGTCTATTTGCATGCTGCGACCAAAGGCTATCCCACAGATGTGGATGTGATTGTAAGCGAAGAAGGCTATGGCAAAAATAATTATATAGAAACGAAAAATCCCCTTGTGGTTATCACTGGGC